>SLOS01000329.1 GCA_007132365.1 Bacteroidales bacterium
GATTGCCCCGCTGATCTAAAAGGTCACGAAATGGTTCATTAACATCAGTCCGGTATTGGATCCTCAGGTTATATATCCTGGAATTGGGTCTTATTTTACTGCCATCCCATGTCACATATATATTTCTCAGCCTGCGCGTATTCAGTGCGAGTATAGCACCACCGAGACTGGTATCAGGGAATCCAACATTTCCATTACTGGTATTGATAAATGCAAATCCATCTTCACCCAGCCCGTTGATACGTGTCCGGGAATCCAGGTTGTATGCTCCTGTGGTGAATCCGGCGGCTTTGGAGTGTAACCCCGGGTCTGTATCCTCCATATACTCAAAAATCAGATGGGGAGGAACATCTCCCGGATCTCCACCGGGAACAAAAACCGCATCTATTTTCGGCAAACTGCTGAATATCTCTTCAGCCTCATCAAGAGATCTTTGGAAATTTTCCGATATGGAATAATCGTCATACATAAGAGGATACCAATACCACGCATCTATGCCGTACTTTTCCAATATTTTACTTATTCTTATATTCATCTCATGTGGTGGAAGAGTAAACAGCGGACTATATGAATCATCATCAGTGTTTGGTGGAATTAATTCAATGGCATTGGTTCCGAACACGATAAGATCTCTTATATACTGCTCATACATTTCTGCAGTCCATCCATCATATGTATTAACTTTGGGACGATAACCCAATTGATGTCCCCGTAAAGGTAAAACAGGATAAGTCTCAATATCAATATCACCAGGGACCATTAATTTGCCCGGGATCATTCCTGTTCGTCTTTTTGCAGACCACTCTTCAAACCTGTCCGGATCATGTTGAGATGTTGGAGGGATCATCGATGATTTTCTTAAAAAGTAACCAGCACCAAAAAGCATCCCCCTGCTGTCATTACCAATAATAAATAACGTTGGAGAATTTCTGACATTATTTTTGACTTCTATGGTAAAACCTTCAGGTTCATTATAATTTGATCCGTCAACATATTTATCAAAGACCGGATCACCCTTGAATGAAGCAACTGTTCCTATCACAATTACAGGTATATCAGGATCCGGCCATTGAAGGACGGTGGGTAACTCAAGTATGGTCCTTTTCTTAATCTCATCAACCAGCATCTCTACTGCAGCCTGCTCTGTTACTGTCAGATTATCCGGAATAACTATCGCGGCACCGGAAAAATCATAATAATTATTAACCTGTTGGCTTAAACCTGTTGCAATCTGGAGAAAACTAAAAGAAAACAGGAAAAATCCTGTTTTAAGGATTTTCAAATATTGGTCAGGTTTCGAAGAAATTTCTTTTAACCCGAATCTAATCTTTCCCATCAGAATTGATGTTTTATTTTTAATGAAATAAGGAAATTTCTATCTTCAATTATTTTCCGACTGCTGCCGGAGGATCCCAAATCGTAGCTCCAATATAGCGCTCAGGACCTGTTTCTGCATCCATGAAATAGTATACTACAACAATTTTCCCGTCAGGTCGCTGAACAACTCTTGGATAGCCTATATCCTGGCCCGAACCGTCACTGCGGAGAATATAATCCTCACTCCATGTCCTGCCATTGTCACTGCTTATTTTCGCACGGATATCACTTGTAGCTGAATTGTTCCTGATATCAGCCTCGGTAGCCCTGTAGCCATAAACAAGGCAGATCCTTCCATCATGCATCCTGATCATGGCAGGAGGATTTCCAACCCCGGTACTTTCAGCAGGGTTGTTTAAATAAGTCCATGTGCGGCCATTATCATCAGAATAATAGGCAGAAATATACCTGACCGGACCCTCACGGCACCTGACTGTAACCAGTATCTCAGTATCTGACAAACGAACTGAAGCAGGCATAATAGAAAACCCTTCCGGTTCCGGACCGATCCATGATACAAAAGACCAGTTTAATCCTCCATCCCTGGTCTCTACAACCATTGGCCGGCCTTGACCTCCATTTGATTTTGCAGCAGTTATAAAAAGCATGCACTCATCCTGGCCGTTTACAATATAATCAGTTCTTGCTGCTGTACCAGGTGTTTTAAAATTAGGCAAAGCACATGGACCTTCCCAGGTGTGACCACGGTCATATGAATACCAGTAACGGGATTCACCCCAGCTAACGCTATTGGTTGATACAGTTAAGGCAAAGTCCGGGTGCCTGAAATTTATCGCTTCTTTGCAATCTACAGGAAACTGGTGAGGTACATCTGTCCTTGGAACAGCCATGAATATACCATGCTTAACCATATTCCCTGTTTTTCCCGGATCCTCTATATTCCAGGTTTCACCTCCGTCAATACTTCTCGCTAAAAGATGAAGCTCAAGTTTTTCGCGGTCAATATTATGTCGTTCAGGTCCTAAATCCTTATAATACCCTTTGGTAAAACCAACCAGGATTTCATTTTCCCATATCCATATACCATTATTGGCAGGCCAGCCGCCATACATACCAGGCTCATAATAAACTTTCACATGTTTAACATCTTCCTGAAAAGGCTGACAATAGAGAATATTATCAATAAGCCCGGATATAAGAAAACAATAAAAAACCATTCCTTTTTTCATGAGCATCCATTCTGTTTATCGTGAAACTACCAGGTTAATTGTAATTGAAGGGTATCTTGTTTTACCAAATATCCTTTAGTATCTAAACCCCAGAGAGAGTCTTACTTGAAGAAATCCGGGCCAGAACTTCTCAATACCTTAACCAAAGCAATAAACGGGATCAGCAAAATTGAACATAATGAAAATTATTTTATTGATACTTCATCAATATAATATATGGCAACTGAAGAAGGTTCATCTGAATTAGGCAAATCGCCCAGAAATCCATAGCGATCCGTTTCACGGGTGGGTTCTGTACGATATTCTCCTGTACGGAATGATAGTCGTTCAACACTGGCAACAGGTTCAGAAAAAGTTGCCTGCTTAACAATGACTTTTTCGTTAAGGAAGAGATCGAAATTTTCATCCGGAACATTGGCAACAATTTTAATCTGATGCCACGAGTTTGAATTATAAATTCCTCCAGGGATCATTTTACTGCCATCATTAACCTTAATGTATCCGTCCTCATCAAACACGATACGAATGGGCCTGTAACCGCCATGATCAAGTACTTCAATCTCAAGACGGCCATTTTGGATTTGTTTTGCGTACAATTTAAAAGATATTTCCACTGATGTGCTTTCTTGAAACACCCGCACTGCTTTTGCGTAATCGTACGGATCACGATCAGAGAGTCTGAGGCTTTTATTTTGAGCACCGGGAAAGGCCGCAATCTCTGCTTTTGCCCATTGAGTACGGTAAATGTTCCAGTCCGGGATCTTTCCTCCAACATCAAGTTCGTCGAATAAGTCCTCCACCGGTTCCTCAATACGATAACTAACAGGCAGTGGAACCCGGCTGATCCAGATATCTTCCTTATTAACACTGTATGTTACCCACATATCAGATCCCGGTGGAGTTCCATTACCCTCAGATATTCCACGTACATATTGGGGACCGAAATCTTTAGCTCGTCCAAAAAAGCGCAGCGGCGGAACTTCACCATGGACAAGAAGCATATTATCGAACAGGATGCCATCATCACTTGTCACCACTGCGAGTGGCCAGCGATGTGAACCATACGGGGCGGAGTTGTATACAAGGGCATAACGACCATCGGAGGTCTGCTGCCCCCAGGTTTTAGCTCCGGAGGTAACAATGCTTGGAACTTGTACAGGTGTACTCCATGTTTCACCTTTATCCGGTGAAAGAGCTGCATATGAATTCTTAAAATGTGCAACTGCAACACCATCTTTGCGATGATAAACTGAAGCAGACGAACCACCTGATATAGTAAAAAATCCATCATCCGCGATTCTTTCCTCATCCCGCCATTGCATGGTCTTTAATCTGTCTGCCAGCAATGCGTCGCATGCTTCAATAAATCCCTTATCAACTGATCGTTTGTAGAAGGGATAGGTTGTGTTGCTTTCATTGTAGGGAGAAAGAGTGTTGTATCGTATAAAATAAATTGGCCCATAAGTGCCGTCTTTATATGCTTCCCGAACAACACGGCCGATTCCGTATTCTCCCCATGGGCTGGGTGCTTCCCCGTAAAAGGCTGAAACAATTAATCTCCCATTGGGCGCAACATAGAATCCCATACGCTGATGCATCATTGCCGTACCTGTTTTATAAGATGAAATATACCCGGGTCGCAAAAAGTAAATTGGAAATACCGGCTCAGGGATGTCCCAGTACCGCCCATCACTTGAAGTGGTAATCATTGTCATACCCGGCTCCTGGTGTTCGGAAACCGGATTGGTCAGATACTGGAGGTAAAACTTATTGTTCCAATAGGCGAGCATCGGAGCATGAGAATATGTCCAGCCATATTTATCAGCAATATTTGATCTGGTTCGGTTGGCACGAAATACCTGGATGTTTTCAACCCCGATTGCAGGACGGAGCCGGCCATCGTGAACATCCATGTCAATACCATCACTCAATACACGCACAGGTTCATCGGGAGTCCCGGGTTTACTGTTGTTTTGATCAATAATCGCTGAAGCTGGAAAAAAAATCAAACAGATTATGAAGATGCTTAATATAAATGCTTTCATAACAAAATTGTATTAGACTTTTAACTTATGGGTTGTATTATAAAACAATACCAATTGAAGTATTTTTTTACGAGTGTCATATGGTTAAATTTTAAATACAGATAATAGAACTAAAACTAACAAGATTCCCTGATAATAAGACGTCCCTTATATTTTTTACAGGCTATCCTTCCATCAGACTCATTATTGATTATTTTCGATATGCTTGATAAGGCCCACTCTGCTATCCTGTCAAGCTGCTGTTCCAGGCAGGTAACAGGAGGTTTGTTAAATTCAAACACTGCAGGATTATCAAAACTTATAACCGATACATCTTCGGGGATTCTTACCTTTAATTCATTGATAATTCTGAGTCCCTCCATTCCAATCATATTCTGGCTGAAGAAAATATTATCATAGCCTTCCCTGATCAGCCTGATAATTATATCTCTGATCTCATTCTCCCAATGATGATAATTTAATTTAATTACTGAAAATTGTCCAGGACTTAAATTAAAACGTTTTGTTCCCTCAATAAATCCATCTTCCCTATCGGTAAAGCTGGTAAGGTCAGTATTCTTTCCAATAAAGGCAATCTTCCTGTATCCTTTGTCTATTATTAGCTTAAGCATCTGAAGACTTGCATCGTAATTATCAGTTACTGCACAGGGAAGGTTCAATGATGAAAAATATCTGTCTATGGCTACCATTGGTATTCCCTGAGATTGCCAACCGGCGATAATATCCCGGGAGTCCATTACCGGGACAATAATCATCCCATCAACCTGCCTTGAAATTAGAGCATTTCCAAGCTTTTTAAACTTCTCCGGGTTCTCATCACTGCTTGCAAACATGACATGATATTCGTATTTACCGGCTTCATTTTCAATCAGCCTTGCAATTTGAGAAAAGAACGGATTTGAAATATCTGCAACAAGCAACCCTAAAATAGATGATTTTCCTGTACGTAATGCCCTGGCAATCTGGTTAGGCTTATATCCAAGTTTTTTTGCAGTTGCAACAACTTTTTCAGAGGCTTTTTTACTTATCCTGTTCTCTGCGCCTTTGCCTGA
>SLOS01000112.1 GCA_007132365.1 Bacteroidales bacterium
CCGCACCAGGAGGCACTCTATTACGGTTCCTTCCCATTCAGTCAGCTGCACGGGAAAGAGATCTCCTATAATAACCTCCTTGATATTGATGCGGCTCTGGGACTGATCGCCGAGTTCAACGAGACAACCTTCGCAGTGCTTAAGCACAACAATGCCTGCGGACTGGCTTCACGCGATAACCTCAAACAGGCCTGGCTTGATGCGCTTGCAGGTGATCCTGTCTCCGCTTTCGGAGGAGTACTGGTTACCAACAGGGAAGTGGACAGTGAGACGGCTGAAGAGATCAACAAACTGTTCTTTGAAGTTATTATTGCCCCCGGATATAGTGAGGGGGCCCTGTCTTTGCTGAAGCAGAAAAAAAACCGGATAATCCTTATCAATACAGGCATTGATTTGCCTGATAAGCTTATACGAACGGTTTCCGGAGGGATCCTGGTCCAGGAAAGGGACAGGAAATCGGAATCCCGCGCAGACCTGAAGGTGGTTACTGAGATCCCGCCCGGCAGTGATGAGACCGACGACCTGATCTTCGCAAATAAAATTGTGAAACACTCCAAATCCAACGCCATAGTGCTGGCAAAAGGAGGGCAATTACTTGGCAGCGGTGTCGGCCAGACTTCGCGTATTGATGCCCTCAGGCAGTCCATTGATAAAGCAAGGGCAGCCGGATTTGACCTGTCAGGGGCGGTTATGGCATCGGATGCTTTTTTTCCCTTTGCAGATTCCGTAGAAATAGCTCACAAAGAGGGGATTACAGCTGTGATTCAGCCGGGGGGCTCGGTAAGGGATGAGGAATCGATAGATTTTTGTAACAAAAACAAGATAAAAATGGTATTTACCGGAGTAAGACATTTCAGACACTAACGAATTTCAGGGCACCCTTAACTCCCAACTTCAGCAATTACAATATTAATTAAACATCAAAACCTGCAAATAACAATCAGCGATAACCGTTAATTAATAACAACCGCCGGGAATTACCGGAGTAACCAAGTAAAAATTAGTAATAGAACACCTTACAATAAAACTGACAACATGGGCCTATTTTCATTTTTGACGCAGGAACTTGCCATCGACCTTGGTACTGCAAATACAATTATTATCCATAATGATAAAATCGTTGTAGATGAACCTTCTATAGTGGCTATAGATCAGAAAACCGGCAACCTGATTGCCATCGGAGAAAAGGCAAGACAGATGCACGGGAAGACGCACGAAAACATAAAAACGATCCGCCCCCTCAGAGACGGGGTTATTGCCGACTTCAATGCTGCAGAGCAGATGATAAGAGGAATGATAAAGTTAATAAACACCAAGCCCAGGTTGTTCTCCCCGTCACTCAAGATGGTAGTCTGCATACCTTCGGGCAGTACCGAGGTGGAGGTGAGGGCTGTACGCGACTCATCCGAGCATGCAGGAGGGCGCGATGTGTTTCTTATCTATGAACCGATGGCTGCGTCCATAGGAATAGGCATAGATGTTGAAGCTCCGGATGGCAGCATGATAGTGGATGTAGGGGGAGGAACAACGGAGATAGCAGTCATTGCGCTGGGGGGAATTGTATGCAATAAATCGATCAGGATTGCCGGCGACGGGTTTACCACCGATATACAAACCTATATGAGACACCAGCACAATATTAAAATCGGTGAACGCACAGCAGAGGATATAAAAATAAATGTCGGGTCGGCACTCCCGGATCTTGATGAACCTCCTGCCGATTATATTGTAAGGGGCCCCAACCTGATGACGGCGATGCCGATTGAAATTCCGGTATCATACCAGGAGATAGCCCACTGTCTTGATAAATCAATATCAAAGGTTGAATCAGCCGTTCTTAATGTCCTTGAACAAACCCCTCCCGAACTGTATGCCGATATAGTGAACAGGGGTATAAACCTGGCGGGTGGCGGTGCACTGCTTCGCGGACTCTCAAAGAGGCTGACCGAAAAAATAAACATCCCATTTCATGTCGCTGAAGATCCGCTTCATGCAGTGGCACGGGGGACAGCAATTGCTCTGAAAAATGTTGATAAATTTTCTTTCCTTATGAGATAATGAGAGGGTCAAGAAATGCGGAACCTGATAAGATTCATATTGAATAACCACTTCATTATTCTTTTCATAGTATTTGAAACTATTTCGCTTTTACTGGTTTTTCAAAGGAATAATTATCAGCAGGCCGTTGCTTTTAACCTCTCAAGAAATATAAGCGGGTACGTGAACTCAAAGATCTTTTCTTTCAGGCAGTATCTTGACCTTTATGAAACAAACAGGGCCCTCCTGAAAGAAAATGAACGGTTGCGTAACAGCCTTCTTTCCTCATATAAACTTAAAATCCCTGCCGCTGGCGATGTTGAGTTCGACTCTGCGTGGGACCAGCAGTACAATTTCATATCTGCAAGGATCATTGCCAACTCAGTCAATAAGCAGAATAATTTCATAAGTATTGACAAAGGACGTGTTCATGGTGTCAAGCCGGATATGGGAGTTATTTCAGGAGAGGGTATAGTGGGGATAGTGACCGGGGTATCTGATAATTTTTCAACGGTCATTCCCCTGATCAATATTGACCTGAGAATAAGTTCCAGGCTTAAAAATACAGGCTATTTCGGTTCACTTTACTGGGATGGTAAAGACCCGGAAACTGCAATACTGGAGGATATACCACACCATGTCACAATAAACCCGGGCGATAGCGTTGTCACATCAGGCTTTTCCGCAATCTTCCCGGAAGGGATAATGATAGGGACCGTTACCGGTTTTGATATTGAAGGGGGTAATTTTTATAATATAACAGTCGATCTTGCCACCGATTTCAGGAGATTGAATTACGCCTATGTCATTGAGGATAAATTCAGGGAAGAGTTGATTGAACTGGAAAAGGCTTCAGGTTATGATTAAGGTTCTGTCCCACAACATACTCCGGATTATTGTGCTTGTGTCGTTCCAGGTATTTATTCTGAATAATATTCAGTTCAGCGGATTTGTGAACCCCTACTTCTATGTTCTGTTCATCCTCCTGCTGCCGTTTCAAACACCCGGCTGGCTTGTGCTAAGCCTTGGTTTTGTACTGGGACTGACAATAGATGTTTTTTCCAATACTCCCGGACTGCATGCTTCGGCGACGGTATTTATGGCCTTTCTCAGGCCCCTGGTACTTGATTATTTTGCTCCCAGGGATGGATACGTAACCGGTACATTCCCGAGGATTTACTACTACGGATTCGGATGGTTTTTTCAATATTCGGCAATTCTCATACTTGCGCATCACCTTTTTCTGTTTTATATTGAGGTTTTCCGCCTCAGCGATTTTCTGCTTACATTTTACAGGGTAATACTAAGTAGTATTTTTACCTTATTTCTGGTGGTGATCAGTCAGTATTTCATATACCGCCGGTAAAATTGAATAAACTTTTTTGATATCTTAACAGTATAAACTGTTTAAAGGGTTACAAGAAATGAAGGACCACTATTCTGACAGAATGTACATTATCGGGGCACTGATTGTTCTGCCTGTGCTGTATTTCATTGTCAGGCTGTTTATGCTCCAGGTTATGGATCCTTCCTATAAACTCAGAGCAAGCAGCAATGTGCTGCGCAATGTGACACAATATCCGGCCAGGGGACTGATTTACGACCGGAACGGGGAACTTCTTGTTTACAATCAGCCGGTTTATGACCTGATGGTCGTTCCCGGACAACTGGCCCCTTTTGACACTACCGAATTCTGCGAAATCCTTGATATAAACAAAGATTATGTTGATAGCGAGATAGCAAAAGCCCGGGAGTACTCCATGTTCCGTTCATCTGTTTTTCTCAAGCAGATATCATCGCATACCTATGCCGTATTGCAGGAGAAACTTTACAAATTTCCCGGCTTTTACGTGCAACCCCGGACTCTGAGAAATTACTCCGCGGATATCGCTGCCCATATTCTTGGCTATGTGGGAGAAGTTGACAGAAGGATGATCGAGCAGAACCCCGGTTACGTAATGGGAGATTACATAGGAATAACAGGGGTGGAAAGCACCTACGAGGAGGAGCTGCGGGGAGACAAGGGAAACAGGGTATTCCTGGTCGATGTTCATAACCGCATCATGGGACCCTACCAGGATGGCAGGTTCAACTCTCCGGCTGTGCTGGGTAATGATATCGGGTTGTCTATAGACGCAGTTCTGCAGGAGTACGGTGAGAGGCTCATGAGAAACAAGATCGGCAGTATCGTGGCAATTGAGCCGTCAACAGGTGAGATACTCTCCCTGGTATCATCGCCTTCATACCATCCTGAGCTTCTCGTGGGCCGGGTACGAACAGAGAATTTCAGAAAGCTTGCCTCCGATACCCTCAATCCCCTTTTCAACCGCGCGCTGATGGCGCATTATCCAGCCGGCTCGGCATTCAAGGTAATTAATGGTCTCATTGCCCTGCAGGAGGGAATAGTGCATGAACACACCCGCCATACCTGTCCGGGACACTATTCTGTCGGCAGACTGACGGTGAGGTGCCGGTTCCACACAACCCCGGTGGCCATACCGGCTGCAATCCAGGTCTCATGCAACACCTATTTCTGTCATATTTTCAGGGATCTGCTTGATCATCCCAAATATGGCTCTGTAACCAATGGCTTCAATGTATGGGCCGGTCACGTGAGGTCATTCGGGCTGGGTGAAAGGCTTGAGACTGACTTTCCCAATGAACTCAGGGGCAATGTCCCGCTGGCTAGCTATTATGACCGTTTCTACGGGGAAAACCGGTGGCGTTCACTGCAGGTGGTATCACTGGCGATAGGACAGGGTGAGCTCTCGGTTACTCCAATTCAGATGGCAAATATGACGGCCGCCATTGCCAACAGGGGCTACTACATAACTCCCCATATACTCAGAAATATAAACAACTCTGATACAGACAATTCCAGCCGTGAAAAGAAATTTACCAGCATAGATTCTGTCTGGTTCGAACCGGTAATCGATGGAATGCACCGGGCCGTCAACGGTCCGGATGGCGGCACAGCCAGGGTGGCACAGGTTGCGGGACTGGATATTTGCGGGAAAACAGGTACTGCAGAAAATCCCCACGGAGATGACCATTCCGTTTTTATTGCTTTTGCACCAAGGGACAATCCACAGATTGCCATATCCGTATACGTTGAAAATGCAGGATGGGGATCAGCCATGGCAGCACCCATTGCGAGCCTTATTATTGAAAAATACCTCACCGGTTCGGTTACCAGGAAATGGCTGGAGGACCGGATATTAAATACTGATTTTATTAACAGGGAAATTGCTTTGACCGATGGGCAGGAAAATTAACATATGGGCAAACGTGGACTGGTTGACCGTTCTGGTTTACCTTGTAATGCTTTTTATCGGATGGATAAGCATATACTCCGCCGTATACGATGATGCCCACCAAAGCATTTTTGACACCTCCCAGCGATATGGCAAGCAGATGGTCTGGATAATTGCCGCAATAGTGATCGCTGCGGCTGTACTTCTGACAGACAATAAACTTTTTCTTTTCTTCTCCTATTTCTTTTATGCCTTCACCATTTTGCTGCTTGTGGCTGTTCTGTTTTTCGGAACCGAGGTCAATGCATCAAAATCATGGTTCCAGTTCGGAGGTGTGCAGATTCAACC
>SLOS01000405.1 GCA_007132365.1 Bacteroidales bacterium
ATCAGGGCAAGCTCAGGGACAGCCTTGATCAGGTTGTTGAAAGCTGTGTCAACCAGGTTGGCGTGAATCTCAACACAGCAAGCAGTCATCTGCTGACCTATGTGTCGGGTCTGGGTCCCCAGCTTGCAAAGAATATTGTTGACTACAGAAAAGAGAACGGGCCTTTCAGCTCCAGGATGGAGCTCAGGAAAGTCAGCAGGCTTGGCGACAAGGCATTTGAGCAGTGCGCAGGTTTTCTCCGTATCCCCGGGGCAAAGCATCCGTTGGACAATTCTGCCGTACATCCGGAATCATACCGGATAGTTGAGCGGATGGCTGAAGATATGGGAGCCACCGTTGATGATCTGATAAAGAAAGAGGAGCTCAGAAAAAAAGTAGAACTCAAAAAGTACATTACAGAAAAAGCCGGACTGCCTACACTTAACGATATCATGCAGGAGCTTGCAAGGCCCGGCCGTGACCCCCGCAGCAAGATTGAGGTTTTTGAGTTTTCAAAGGAGGTGTTCAGCATTGATGATCTCACACCGGGCATGGTACTGCCGGGTATAGTTACCAATATCACGAATTTTGGAGCCTTTGTTGATGTTGGTGTCAAGCAGGACGGACTGGTGCATATTTCGCAACTGGCGGACCGGTTTGTGAGTAATCCTAATGATGTTGTCAGCCTGAACCAGCAGGTAAGGGTGAAAGTGCTGGATGTGGATGTGCCCAGGAAAAGAATTCAGCTCAGCATGAAGAGTGTGGACGGCGACTGAATAATTTGACAAATTACTCATTGATTAATTCAAACAATTAACTATGAAACAGCTGATCTTTTCATTTACTCTTTCTTTTCTTTTTTACACGGGTGGTTTTTCGCAGTGGGAACCTGCCGGTGCAAGGATCATGACCGCCTGGGCTGACGATGTCAGTCCCGATAATGTATGGGATGCTTATCCACGCCCAATGATGGAAAGGGATCAGTGGAAAAATCTTAACGGACTCTGGAACTACTCCATCACTCCCAGGTTCTCACCCCCTCCTTCACGATACGATGGTAAAATACTTGTACCATTTCCGGTTGAATCAAGCTTGTCAGGGGTTAAGAAAACCGTCGGTGAGGACAACGTAGTCTGGTATGAGCGCAGTTTTTCAGTGCCTTCAGGATGGGGAGACAGGGATATCCTGCTCCATTTCGGAGCGGTGGACTGGAAGGCGGATGTCTGGATAAATGATATCAAGGTTGGTTCTCATACAGGTGGATATACCCCATTTCATTTTAATATCAGCCCCTATCTTGATCGGTCTGGTGATCAGAAACTGGTGGTAAGGGTATGGGACCCTGCAGACAGGTCATACCAGCCACGGGGAAAGCAGGTAAGTGATCCGCGCGGAATATGGTATACCGCAGTAACAGGTATCTGGCAGACAGTGTGGATTGAACCGGTTGCAGAGAGTCATATTATCCGGTTGAAAACAACCCCTGACATTGACAAACAGCTTATCAGCATTGAGGTTTTTACAAACAGGAACCTGCCGGGTGAATATGCTGAGGTCAGGGTAATGGATGGTGACAGGGTTATAGCGACCGGAAAGGCTGTTACAACAGAGGCGCTGGAAATACACATAGATTCTCCCAGGCTTTGGAGCCCTGAGTCACCATTCCTATACAATATGGAGGTGACTCTGTACAGTAACGGTAAAGCTGTTGACAGGGCAGCCAGCTATTTTGCAATGCGCAGGATATCCACGGCAAGGGATCAGTACGGTATAGTGAGGCTGCAGCTTAATAATGAGGATTACTTTACAATGGGAACACTTGATCAGGGCTGGTGGCCTGACGGTCTGTACACCGCACCCTCTGATGAAGCACTGCTTTATGATATACAGGCAACAAAGAATATGGGATTCAACATGATCCGCAAACACGTGAAAGTCGAACCTGCACGCTGGTACATGCATTGCGACCGTGAAGGAATACTGGTATGGCAGGATATGCCAAATGGAGATCATCATCCCGAGTGGCAAAGAACAAAGTATTTCGATGGTGTTGAATGGCAAAGGAGCCCCGAATCCGAGGCTAATTTCAGAAAGGAATGGAGAGAGATCATGGACTATCTCTATTCACACCCTTCTATTGTTACCTGGATTCCATTCAATGAAAGATGGGGGCAATTCAAGACGAAAGAGATAGCCGGATGGACCAAAGAATATGATCCCTCCAGACTTGTCTTACCGGCAAGTGGCGGAAATCATTTTCCCGTTGGCGATTTGCTTGGCATACATAATTATCCCCAACCGTTGCTTTTTCTTTATGATGCATCCCGGCCTACTGTACTGAGTGAATACGGAGGTATAGGGCTTGCCCTGGAAGGCCATCTGTGGGAGCCTGAGAGGAACTGGGGTTATATACAGTTCAATACAACGGAAGAGGTTACGGATAAATACATTGAATATGCGGAAGAGTTGAAAAAGCTCGTCAGGGTTGGTTTATCAGGTGCAGTTTATACCCAGATAACCGATGTTGAAATTGAGGTTAACGGGTTACTCACATATGACAGGCGAAAATATAAGATGGATGTCGGCCGGATAAGGCAGGCCAATCTTGAATTACGAAGGAGCCTCACCGCCAGATAATGCTTAATTCATTTATAGTAAAGGTTTAATGTATTCATAGTAAAGGTTTAAGAAATCCAAATTAATTTGTGCCGATTATTTGAATTTGGCATATCTTATTTATAATTTTGCCGTGGTTTTTCGGGCCCGCATAACCGGTTGGGCCTTCATAAATTTTATGTCCAAATCATACATTAACATGCCATCAGAAAAAATAAAAATCCCTGAAGAGGTCTCATTACTGCTTCAAAATTGCAAAAGCAGCAATTGTTTTACCAGTTCAGGGGATCTTGCCCTGGCTGCAGTCGGGGGGGGTACTGAAAATTCGTTTGAGGTTAAATATGATATTGAAGGTAAAGGTGAGTTTGTTGAAGCCGTTGTGCATAAGGTGTCCAACGGGGTTTCGGTGAATTATACCGAAACCTATATGCGAAGAAGAGATCCTGACACGCTGCTTGTCGCCGACAATAAACCGAGTGATAAACCAAAATACTGTGAAAAGTACGGAAAGGACTTCTTGTCCCTGAGGGATGAGACCCTCAAGTGGCTCAAAAATCAGGATCTGGGCTATTTCTATTTCCAGATAGGCCCGGCCCAGTTTGATTATTATGGCATGGCAATAGCTCCTGCCAATGCAGCCTTTTTCTGTTTCGGGCTCTCCTTGCTTCAAAAGATCATTAATCCTGATGAATTGGGGCAGGATATATCCATTAAGTCAGTAGTCTATGTAGCACCCACTTTCAGGCACACCCATTTTGACGGTAAACAGAAGGTTGTGCATAACAGGACGGATGAAATTTATGAGATTTTTTCGTACAACCTCTACCCGGGGCCCAGTGCCAAAAAAGGCATATACGGTGTTTTGCTTTCATTCGGCGAAAATGAGGGGTGGACTGCACCGCATTGCTCAGCCGTTCAGTCAGTGAGTCCGTATGATAATATAACTACATTCATGCATGAGGGTGCCAGCGGTGGAGGAAAAAGTGAAATGCTGCAGTTAATTGTGAGGGAGCCGGAGGGGTCTGTACTTATAGGTGAAAATACCCTTACCGGGGAAAGGAGGTCAACCGCCATACCGCAGTTCTGTAAGATCAATCCGGTATGTGATGATATGGGCATAGTGCACCCGTCCTATGAAACCGGGGGAATGCGTTTGCGTATCATGGATGCCGAGAACGGATGGTTTATCAGGACAGATAATATTACCGGTTACGGCTGTGAGCCACAGATAGAAAAATTAACCATAAATGCCACCGAACCCTTACTTTTTCTTAATATCCGTACCAATCCCGGGGGGACTGCCCTTATCTGGAACCACACCGAGGATGAGCCGGGCAAGCCATGTCCCAATCCCAGGGTGGTAGTTCCAAGGGATATATTCCCGGGAGTGGTAAGCAAGCCGGTATCTGTTGACGTGAGAAGCTTTGGTGTAAGGACCCCGCCCTGTTCGGCAGAACATCCCAGCTATGGTATAATCGGCATGTTTCATCTCCTTCCTCCTGCACTGGCATGGCTGTGGAGGCTCGTATCACCACGGGGACATGCAAATCCCAGTATCGTGGAGTCAGAAAAGATGGGCAGTGAAGGGGTAGGTTCCTACTGGCCTTTTGCAACCGGAAAAAAGGTGAGGCATGCAAACCTTCTTCTGGACCAGATAGTGACTAATACTGTAACCCAATATGTTCTGACACCAAATCAGTATATAGGTGTATGGAAGGTGGGTTTTAAGCCGCAACTGCTCATGCGTGAATACCTGACCCGCAGGGGTAATGCAAAATTCCGTTCCGACCAGTACCAGTACGCGCGATGCCCTTTGCTGGGTTATGAGCTGAATTACCTGACAATTGAGGGGTCCAAGATCCCGTCACGTTTCTTCAAGGTCTACAGACAGGAAGCAGTGGGCTTCGATGGCTATGATAAAGGTGCGCAGATACTTGTAAATTTTTTCAATGAACAGCTTCCCCAGTACCTTGTTCCTGAAATGTCTGATCTGGGCCGCAGGATCATCGAAACCTGCCTTGAAAACGGCAGTGTTACAGATTATGAAAAACTTATCACTATTAAATAATAATTAACAGGGATAGCTAAATTTCTTAACAGGTAAACTTTATGCCAAATACTCGTCCTTCAGAAATAATTTCAATTATGCTTTACATATCTCTGTTGTCTTTTTCTCCGGGCTGCAAACAAAAGGCTACTGAACCTCCCGTGGCAGAAAAGATACCACATGAACTTACCACACATGGATACACAAGGATCGATAATTATTACTGGTTAAGGGACCGGGAGAATCCTTCGGTTATTGAATACCTTGAGGCTGAAAATGAATATACAAAATCCGTTTTAAGGCATACCGAGCCCCTTCAGGAAAGGCTGTACAATGAAATTATTGGCCGGATCAAGCAGACGGATGAGTCTGTCCCATATTTTGATAACGGGTATTATTATTATACCAGGTTTGAAGAAGGCGCTGAGTTTCCCATTTATTGCCGGAAAAAAGGCAACTCCGATGCTCCCGAAGAAATAATGCTTAATGTTAATTTACTGGCAGAGGGGCACAGCTACTATCATGTTTCAGGGATGAACGTAAGTCCCGACAACAGGATTCTGGCCTTTGGAGTTGATTCAGTAGGCCGCAGGAAGTATGCCCTCAGGTTTAAGAACCTGGAGACCGGGGAACTGTTGCCCGACCAGATATCCGGAACAAATGGTTACGTGGCATGGGCCGCCGGCAGCAGAACAGTTTTCTATACCACGCAGAATGAAGTTACCCTGCGCTCTGAAAATGTTTTCAGGCATGTTCTCGGAAACAATCCTGATGATCGCGACCTGGTATATTTTGAAGAGGATGAAACCTACAGGGTCGGTGTTTTTACCACCAAGTCGAAAGAATATATAATGATCGTCTCATCCAGCACTTTGTCCACCGAATTTCGTTATATCAAAGCCGGTTCACCTTCTGATAGTTTCAGAATATTTCATCCCAGAGAAAAGGATATGAGGTACAGCGTTGATCATCACGGAAATAAATTCTATATACTTACCAACTGGGATGCAACTAATTTCAGGCTGATGGAAACACCGGTAAACTCAACCGGAAAAGATAACTGGAAGGAGGTAATTGCCCACAGGAATGACGTGCTTCTGAGCAGGATTGAAATTTTCGATGACCACCTGGTGCTTTCGGAACGGAAAAACGGACTTACGCAACTCTATATCTACGACTGGCAGGATATGTCGGGACACTATCTTGAATTTCCTGAAGAGGTTTATACTGCCGGTATTTCAGTCAACCCAGATTTTGAAAGTGATCTCCTCAGGTTTTCCTACAGCTCCCTTACAACACCAAATTCAGTTTTCGATTACAACATGAAAACACAGGATATGATCCTTCTTAAACAGGATGAGGTGATAGGGGATTTCAACCCGGAAAATTACCAGGCCAGAAGGCTTTATGCCACAGCCGGGGATGGCACAAAAATCCCTGTTTCCATTGTTTACAGAAAGGGTATTGATCCGGATGGCTCCAATCCGACCTTGCTTTATGGTTACGGATCTTACGGTGCCAGTATGGACCCCCGGTTCAGTTCTGTGCGGTTAAGCCTTCTTGACAGGGGCTTTATCTATGCTATAGCTCATATTCGCGGGGGACAGGAGATGGGCAGGTACTGGTACGAAGAGGGCAAATTACTGAACAAGATGAACACCTTTACCGATTTCAATGATTGTGCCCGATACCTTATTGACCAAAACTATACCAGTCCCCAAAACCTCTTCGCCCAGGGCGGCAGTGCGGGCGGATTGCTTATCGGTGCAGTGATCAATATGAGGCCCGAACTATACAGGGGTGTTATCGCAGCGGTTCCATTCGTTGATGTTGTCACCACCATGCTTGATGACAGCATACCGCTTACTACCGGTGAATATGACGAATGGGGCAACCCGAATGACGAGGATTATTTTCATTATATGCTCTCTTACTCACCCTATGACCAGGTGAGTCGCCAGGATTACCCTGCCATGCTCGTAACTACGGGGCTTCACGATTCACAGGTCCAGTACTGGGAACCGGCCAAGTGGGTAGCAAAGCTGCGGGATTATAAGACCGATGATAATAAACTTCTGCTTTACACAAATATGGATGCCGGTCACGGAGGCGCTGCCGGCCGGTACCGCCGCTACAGGGAGATTGCCATGGAATATGCATTCCTTATCGATCTGGCCGGAGTAGAGTAATAAATCCTTTCAGCCTGAGTAAAACTGAACATCATTTGTTCGAAAACGAACAGTCTGTGTTCGTAAATGGGCCTGCTAAAGCAGTGTCTTTACATAAATATATCTGGTAAAAACTTGATCATTAGCATGTAAATTGGTTTGGCACGAGTTTGGTTGCTCCTTGAATAAAACATTACTAATCAAATAAGGAGGAACCATAAAATGAAAAAGTTAAGTATTTTAGTTATTATCGGAATTGTTTGTATTACTTCAATGGTAAAAGCCGGAGTACCAGACTATGTGATCTGCGATGAAGGTGTAAGATATTTTGAAAAAGTTCGTTATGGGCTAAATTCCAATTTGGTAGGCATTTCAGAAGCAGGCAGGTTGCGCTACCAGGCTGAAGATGTCATTTCTTTCAGAAGGAACGGACGTGTTTATGAAAGAATGCCTGTTATCCGTAACCACATGGAGACAGGTCGTTACAACTTTATGGAACTGGTTGCCTACAGGAACGGCATGAAGGTATTCAGGGAAAGTCCCGGTGGAATTCCCGGACGGAAATCCCACGATTTAATTGTTTACAAGGACGGTAAATATGTGGTCAGATTTGACGGAAAAAACAGCGATAACCTTGGCAGGTTTTTCTTCAGCCCTGATTTAGTTGCATCTGACAGGTAACAGGTTGGTAATTATGGACAAAAAAAGTGCCCCGGAAACCGGGGCACTTTTTTTTGTGACAGATCAGAAAGGCAAAAGATCATCATCGGCAGGTGGAGGAATGTCTTCCGCCGGAGGGACTTTACTTTCAAATTCCGGTGCCGTTCCCCGGTGTGGTGAATCTTTTTCGATTCTCCATGCCTTTATATCGGTATACCATCTTTCATTAAATTCTCTTGATTCGATGTTTACACTAACCTTCAATTCGTCACCTTCATGAAATCCTGTGATTTCTCCAGCCTTGTCCCCCCAGGCACTTATGCATATTTTCCTGGAGTATTCACCCGGAGTCTCTATTATAAAGTCCTGCTTGATCCAGGGGCCGTTTCTCCCGGTGCCGCTTTGCTGGGGAAGTATCTGTAATAGCTTTCCTGTCAGTACAATACTCATTGCAGTATAATATTATCCTTACCGCTGATTTAAACCGGATATGCTGAATATACAATTCCCTGTTTTCCTGTTTATTCGGAGACTATATCAAGCAATTCAACTTCAAAAATCAGCATCATATAAGGCTCAATTGCTCCTCCCTGGCGGGGATTGGCTCCATAGGCCAGCTCCTGGGGAATATATAGTTTCCATTTTGATCCGACCGGCATAAGTTGGAGAGCTTCTGTCCATCCCGGTATGACACGGTTCAGAACAAACTGTGCCGGCTCGTCTCTCTGGTATGAACTGTCGAATACAGTACCATCGATCAATGTTCCTTTGTAGTGGACAACAACTTCGTCTTCAGGGCCGGGCTTCGGACCATCTCCCATAGTTATTACCTCATACTGTATACCGGATTCGGTCGTGGTTACTCCCTCTTTTAATTTGTTCTCCGCCAGAAAATTTTCTCCTGTTTCAAGGTTATCGCCAAACTGAAGCCTGGAGAAATATTCATTTATAAGCATATTTGCCTCCTCAGGATTGAAGATTGTTGATTCACCGTCAAAGATCTCCTGAATTGCCAGTGATATGGCATCAGGATTGATATCCTCCAGTCCGCTCATCAAAAGGCTGGATCCGAATGTAACACCGATGGCATAACTGATAGTGTCGCTTTCTGTTTTTAATTCAGAACGTGATCTACCACTTTGTCCGCATGATGAAAATACCACTGCGGAAGCAAGAAAAAGGGTTAAAAAAAACTTTGTTTTCATGTGTTTATAAATTTTAATTCAAGGTCATATGGAACTCCAATGCTTTATACATGTTATTGATGATTATAAAATATCATTATCAATAAAGCAGCGAAAGTAAAGTAAATAATCAAGAAAACTTAACAAAATCTCAATATTTTAATCTGGAAATCTAATTAAGTGGTTTGGTTGCCAGAATAATCTGCCTTTTACCGGGCGGACCGGGTATGCGTTCAACCATAAGGCCTGCTGACTGCATATTACGTTTTACCTGCCCACTGGATGAGTATGTGGATAAGATAGCTCCCGGGTTCATCATTTTGAATATATTTCTGAATATATCAGGTGTCCATAATTCTGTTTGTACATCCGGCCCGAAGGCATCAAAATAGATTGCATCATAGGTTTCGGCGGAATGGTAAGTGGTGAGGTCGGCCTTTATTTTCTTTAATCTGAAAAAACGGCTGATCTGTTCTTCTTTTTCCCAGGCACATTCGTGTAAACGGCCGAACAGCAGGGAGTCTTCGATAATTTCAGAAAGATAACCGGCGAATTCCAGCCATTCGGATTTTTGAAGCGGATACATCTCAACTGAGTGATAACAGATATCTTTTTTCCAGTTTTCAGCCGCCCTGCAGCTGAGAAACGCATTGAGCCCGGAGCCAAAACCTGTCTCGAATACCCTGACTTTTGATTTTTGTACCTGCCGGAGCACTTTGTCGATATATATGAATACAGATTCCTGGATTGCCCCGTACATGGAATGATAATATTCATTCAGCTCCGGTACGAAGAAAGTCGGGGAACCATCACCTGTTCTTTTTATAACTCTTTGCATACTCTCTCTCAGGGTTATTCCGGCTTGAATTCAGTGTCCGGCGGACCGGATAAAACTGATTGCTGCTTCAAGGATTGTATCTATGCCCCTTCGTTCATCTATTCTGGTAATATTTACAGGGATTGAAGGAGGAATCCCGTGCTCTACATTAAAACCATCCGGGGTAATTGTCATTGTTCTGGGGAACCGGAACCTCCATCCGTTAAGAAGTTCGTAATCATAAGGTGTGCCTCCGCCACCACCTGTTGTGTCTCCCATAACTGTTGTATGGGGAAAGGCTGACATATAAAGAACAAAATCGTTGGTGGCGCTGTAGGTGCGCCGGTTGGTGAGTACAACAACTTTGCCGGTAAACTGTTTTTCCCCTTTGGGAGTGACATAATTGGGCTGGGGAGTTGTAAAATCACCATGTCCGGGGCCTGATTTGTAAAGGGTGTATGAGACAAGCCTTTGCCTGTCAGCGAACCTGCTGGCTATAATCTCACCGGTGCTGCTGAATCCCCCGCTGTTATTGCGGATATCAAAAACTATTCCCCTTGTTCCGTATAACTTATCAATTATCTTATCTATTTCTTTCTCCCTGGTTATTTCTGAAAACGATCCATTGTATATATATCCGACGGAATCTATTATAGTTACTGAAAAGTTGCCTATTTTAATGAAATCGTCACCCAGGTAGTTTTTCTCCAGAATCGTACTGTTGAAATTTGAAGGATACTGAGAGTACCATTCCAGATTTCTTGACTCATCAAAACCGGAATAAAGGTTCACATGACCGTCACGAAGCTCATTCAGCATCTCTGCCATTTTATCGAAAAGCTCACGGTCAGATAAACTGTTGTTTATTTGAGGCCGGTATACCATGTAGATAGAATCCCAGTCTATTCTTTTAAATTCAAAGAACGAATAATTCCTGTCCAATGTGGTCCATAACAGCTCAAAATTATTCTCATTGGTGTTATTTTCATCTTTTTCTATCAGCAGTTTCTCGCATGATGTGATGACTGTCAGAATTGAAAAGAATAATATGGGAAGTCGCCAGTGCATAAGGATTATCATGAGTTAAAAGAAAGTTTGCAGTATTATTCCGTGAGTGGCTGTTTTGAGCTGATTTATATTATTATGACCGGAATACTCCCACCTGTATCCAAACCTCAGGGCACTGTTGTTTCTTAATTTGTATTTAAAAGAGAGTTCTGACCCCAGTCCGAAGAATTTATTCAGTGAAACAATCTCAATACTGTTTAAAAGGCTTTGCAGATTACCTGTATTATGGTCGAGGAATCCCTCCGGTCTGATATAGGAGTAGGTTGGACGGATTATTAAGGCGATAACAGGCATGTAGATCTGTAATGAAAGGTCGCATTCTCTCGCATTCAGGGAAAGAGGATAAGCGAGAGAGCTGCTGATATTGAAGGTGCTGAAAGAAAAATTATTTTTGGCACTGTTTGCAAATTGATTATGCTCATAATAGGTAAACTGGGAGCCTATGATGCCACCCAGAAAAAAAAATCCTTTGTCGCCAGATAAATTTCCTGCAAATCTCATATGAGAAAAGCTGATGCCGGACTTAAAACTTTGTATCTGCAATAGATTCTGACCCGGATATATGGTTGATATGGTTGGGGTTATATTTCCATAAAGAAAATTTGCCTCCAGTTGGTTTGATGTTTTTTCTGTCCGGTGGTTATACCCGGCCGTAAGAAAGAGGTGGTTGCCGTTGTAATAAAGTGGTGATATTCCTTTATCCCTCAATCCTATATGTGCCCAGCCAGCCCCAACATAGAAATGGCGTTGTTTCCTATCTTCTGAATAGCCTTCAATGAAAACCGGAAAAAGAAAAATAAAAATGGAAAATACTTTCAAGTAATAATTTTTCGACAGCATTAAGGCAAATTTATTTGAAGGAACAGTAGATTCAATACAGAATTTATAAACGATCTCAGTTTGGATATTCGTATTGGCAACCAGAACAAAACCCTGCCTGAATAAACTTCAGGAGGGCTAAAGTAATAAAACTTATCATAAAGTTTTAATCAAACCGGTAAGTATGGTCATATCCGGGTTTAACTATTTTTCAGTTCACTCTTCTACAGACCTTACAAGTACATCAGATCTTATCTGTGATATTCTGAACCACCGTTCAGGTACTTCCCAAACTCAGTGATAATTTGATTTGAAAGTTGAGGTTATCTTGTTAATTTTGTTTTTGTAAGGGTAAAACATACAATTAATCTGCAGTCATGCATAAAAGAAACGTTTATCTTCTGGTAGTTACTCAATCGGTAATAATTGCCATATTATTGGTCTACCTCGTTCTTTCTGTCGGTAGTCAGGATAAAATTCACTTACTTGAGTCGAAGATGGCCGGAATGAAGGAATTCAACTCGTTGTTGAAGCACCGTAATGACAGTCTGTCGCTATTGATCCGGGAGATTAGTATATCAAATGCCTTTCCTCCGTTTCTTGACAGGAAGCAGGAGGAAGAACTTGTAAAAAAGGGCCTTCAGAATCCGGTTGAGGACCTTAGAGATGATCTGGTTGCTGATCCTGGTCTGATCATAACATCAGCAGTTCTTGGGGGACAAATGGGTTTTTATTTACGTGAAGGTATTCACATACTTAACAAAAGGTGGGTGTTTGCCTATTTTGAGGATGGCCACATAGCCGGGGCCATGCTGCTGAGATACATTATAGATCAACAGGGCAATATCGAATGGGAGGTATTTGACGAAATTATATATTAGTACTCGCATTGGAATTCTGAACAGATATTATCAGTCCCCGGCTACCGGTCATTTTTAACGGGCTACCCGGACCTGTTCCACATGGTGGCTTTCCCCGTCAATTGCCGCATATGTTTCAGGGAATTCTGACCTGGCCTCCTCAACAAGAATATCCGTTGTTTTGTAGCGGGCAGAAAAATGTCCTATTATAAGTTTTCCGGGTTGAGCCCTGGCAGCCAGCTGTCCGGCCTGCCTGGCAGTTGAATGCCCTGTCTCTGCAGCTCTGTCAAGCATATTGTGAAGATATGTGGCTTCATGATAAAGGATGTCGACATTTTTAATATGAGGTATAATTGATTCAGTGTATTTCGTGTCGGTGCAATAAGCCAGTGATCTTTGTTTAAAGGGAGGTAGTGTCAGAGCACTGTTTGGAATAGTTTCACCTTTCTCATTTATAAAGTCACTCCCCATTTTAATGTTCACCATTTCCCTTACGGGGATTTTATGGTGGAGGATCATCTCTTTCCTGAGGTTAAGCATAGGAGCTTTTTCAATGAAAATGAATCCGCAGGCAGGAACCCTGTGCTTTAGCGGTAATGTATGAACCTCAACCTTTTCGTCCTCATAGATAAGATCTTTTTTCTTTGAACCAATTGGGTGAAAAATAATCCTGAAGGGAAGAGGGTATTCATAATAGTATTTCTTATGATCTTCAAGTATCAACTTCAGTAGCGGGTTTGCATATATGTGCAGATCAGATTTCCTTCCCAGCAGGCTGAAAGAGCTTATCAGTCCGAAAAGCCCGAATGTATGATCGCCATGAACATGCGAAATGAAAATATGATTTATTTTGCCCGGACTTATCTTGAACCTTCTCAGCTGTATCTGGGCACCCTCTCCGCAGTCCGCCAAAAAAAACCGCTCATGTATGTTAACTACATG
Organism: Bacteroidales bacterium; assembly: GCA_007132365.1. Classification (GTDB taxonomy): domain Bacteria; phylum Bacteroidota; class Bacteroidia; order Bacteroidales; family PUMT01; genus PXAP01. The sequence continues at coordinate 13,161 of SLOS01000405.1, forward strand.
AGCGGCCGGGAACCTGTCGGAAGTGGGTACAGCTGAACTACTTCCTAATATTGTAAATGAAAATGACACAATGATCTGCAGTAGCCTGTGTTATCCGCTTGCCTGTTCAGTTTCTATGAGTTTTGCAGCATCCTGGATGGTCGGTGTAATGTTCAACACAGTATCAAGCTGAGAGATGGTAATAAGCCTTTCAACGGCGTCATTTAATCCTGTGAGGACAAAAATACCGTTGGCATTTTTACTTAGGCGGTTGGCAACCAGAATGGCACTTAATCCGGAAGAATCGCAGTACTTACAGTTGCTTAAGTCCATAACCACATTTTTTTCTCCTTTACCCGAAATCAAAACAAGTTCCGATTTCAGTGCCGGAGCAATGTGGGTGTCAAGCTTTTCTTCAAGCACCTGTATCTTCGTGTAATTTTCAAATTTCTCAATATTGAATTCCATTATTAAAAGTTTTAGTTATGGTCTTTTCACAATAATATGTTTATAATATTATCTTGGGTGCTTCAACTGTATAAAACAGTCAGACAACTAAATTAATATAAAAATACAATTTAAGTTTAATAGTTCCATGTGTTTAAGGGAGCAAAATATAAAACCTCTGATAAATTTACTAATTATTTATAAGTTTTAAAACAATTGGATATTATAATTCAACATCCGGTTGATTTTATTTATCTGGTTCTGATCCTTTGTCAGCCTGTTTTTTCGTTTTGCTGTCCTTCGAAGTTCCCTCCATTTCCTCTTTGAGTGATGCCAGCTCGGAAATATCTCCCAGAGTTGTTCTCTCCAGGTTTGTCTTGATTTTGCGCATGGTTTTCTGGGGAGAGGGTGCTTGCTGTTTGGATTTTTTTGTATCCGGTTCCCTGGATCCTGCCTCTTTTTCGTTGACCTTTGTGTGGGAAAGGATAATGCGCTTAGCTGCTTTAGAAAATTCGATCACCTTGAAAGGCAGTTTTTCATCCACTTTTGCGGTAGTTCCATCCTCCTTGACCATATGCCTTGTTGACACAAAACCTTCAACGCCATACTGCAGGGATACAAGTGCTCCCTTGTCAAAGACATCTGTAAGGGTTCCTTCGTGCACTGAGTCTACGCTGAATACTGTTTCAAAAACATCCCATGGGTTCTCTTCCAGTTGCTTGTGCCCCAGACTCAGCCGTCTGTTCTCCTTATCAATTTCCAGGACAACAATTTCAATTTCTTCCCCTATGGAGGTAAACTCCGCCGGATGCTTTATCTTCTTGGTCCAGGACAGGTCTGAAATATGTATTAACCCGTCAACACCCTCTTCAATTTCTACAAAAACTCCAAAATTGGTGAAATTGCGGATTTTAGCCATATGTTTCGTTCCGACCGGGTATTTCTCTTCAACCATATCCCACGGATCCGGTTTAAGCTGCTTGATGCCGAGCGACATTTTTCTCTCTTCACGGTCCAGCGTAAGTATATTAGCCTCAACAATATCACCCACTTTCATGAATTCCTGAGCACTTCGAAGATGTTGCGACCATGACATTTCAGAAACGTGGATCAGTCCCTCTACGCCCGGCGCTATTTCAACGAATGCCCCATAATCGGCCATAACAACTACCTTCCCTTTAACCTTGTCACCTACTTTTAAGTTTGGATCCAGTGAATCCCATGGGTGCGGGGTAAGCTGTTTCATGCCTAGAGCTATTCTCTTCTTTGCATCATCAAAGTCAAGTATTACCACATTTACTTTCTGATCCAGCTCAACTATCTCTTCAGGATGGTTTACCCTTCCCCATGAAAGGTCGGTAATATGGATCAGTCCGTCAACTCCGCCAAGATCAATAAATACTCCATAGGAAGTAATATTTTTAACTGTGCCTTCGAGAACCTGTCCTTTTTCAAGTTTGGCAATTATCTCTTTTTTCTGCTGTTCAAGCTCTTCTTCGATAAGTGCTTTGTGAGAGACAACAACATTCTTGAATTCGTGATTGATCTTAACAACCTTGAACTCCATTGTCTTACCTACATAGGCATCATAATCGCGGATTGGTTTGACATCGATCTGTGATCCCGGAAGGAATGCTTCAATACCAAACACGTCAACTATCATTCCTCCTTTTGTACGGCATTTAATATAACCTTTTATTATCTCATCATTATCAAGTGCGGCATTAACCCTGTCCCACGACCTTAAGGCGCGGGCTTTTTTGTGTGATAATACAAGTTGTCCTTTTTTATCCTCCTGGCTTTCCACATAAACCTCTACCGTATCGCCCGCTTTCAGATCGGGATTATACCGGAATTCATTAAGACTTATTACTGCCTCGGACTTGTACCCGATATTTATGACTACTTCTCTCTTATTCATTGAGATCACGGTGCCATCCACCACTTCGTTTACATTGATGGTAGAAAGTGTCTGGTCATAAATCTCTTCAAACCTTGCCCTGTCTTCCTTTGAATAGGAGTCAGATTCTTCTTCCAGGTTGTCCCAGTCAAATTCCTGGACGACTTTCTCATTAACAACCTCTCCGGCAGGTTCATCAGCTACCTCATCAACTACCCTGACAACATCTTTTGAGGGAGTTATTTCTTCAGGTGCTTCAATTTCAGTATCAATAAGTTTCTGTTTCGCTTCAGTCAGCTCTTCTGGCTTTTCAGGTTCTTCCGCTTTTACAGGCTCCTTTTTCTCTTCATCTGCAGGTTTTTCTTCATCTGCAGGTTTTTCTTCATCTGCAGGTTTTTCTTCAGGTGTGGTTTCAGCTACAGGTTTCTCTTCAGCTACAGGTTTCTCTTCAGCTACAGGTTTCTCTTCATCTGCAGGTTTCTCTTCATCTGTGGTTTCAGCTACAGGTTCCTCTTCAGCTACAGGTTTTTCTTCATCTGCAGGTGTTTCTTCATCTGTGGTTTCAGCTACAGGTTTCTCTTCATCTACAGGTATTTGTTTCTTTACACTCTCGCTTTTCAGCTCCTCTTCCGGGGTGTTGTTTAGTTTTTTTTCTGTCATAATATTAAGGCAAAATTTTAAAAATTAATAAGTTAGACATTATATTTAGAATATGCTCAGGAGATGCAAAAGTAAATAAAAATTGTTGAAAATTACCAACATAATATTGATTAATTTTTAATGCGCAATTTTTTTACTTTGCTTCATAAAATTAGTAATTTAGACTTTTTTATATTCTGGTTACTCTATTACCGCTGTTTTTTACAATGCTGGAATCCTGCTATCTCATCGCTGCCCATATACAATCAGTGCGTTATCTGATAGAGACCACGCATATATAAAACAACTTAATTTCCCATAAAATGAAAACATTTAAATGTAGAGGTTTTTCAGTAACTGTAATACTTGTGCTTAAAATGATTTTACTTAACTACTCATGTTCAGTAATAGAGGAGCCTGAGTGGCGTTCCCTTTTCAACGGGGAGAATCTCGATGGTTGGGATATCAAGATCCGTGGTTTTGAACTGAATGACAATCACAGGAACACCTTCAGGGTTGAGGACGGTTTACTTATTGTTTCATACGATGAATATGAGGTATTCGACAACAGATTCGGGCATATTTTTTTCAATGAACCCTTCTCCCATTATAAGCTTAGAGTAGAGTACCGTTTTGTAGGAGAACAGGTTGAGGGAGGAGCCGGATGGGCCTACCGCAACAATGGCATCATGTTCCACTCTCAGAGTGCTGAAAGCATGGAGCTGGACCAGAATTTTCCGGTTTCAGTGGAAGCCCAGCTTCTTGGCGGGGACGGTGAAAATGAAAGGCCCAACTTCAGTGTTTGTACTCCCGGCACTCATGTAGAGATAGAAGGTGTGTTGCGGACAGAGCATTGTATCAGCTCAACAGGCAAAACATTTCATGGGGACCAGTGGGTGACGGTCGATCTGCATGTGTTTGGAGATTCCATTGTCTATCACATAATTGAGAACGATACGGTTTTGACTTACCGCAACATGATTCTCTCCGATACCGGTGAACCACTGAAAGAGGGTTACATTGCACTTCAGGCAGAAAGTCATCCGACCCAGTTCAGAAGAATTGAGATTCTTGATCTGGGTGATCAGTACAAATGATCTTTCCCTCAAATTATCAATCAGCTACTTACTTTAATCATAGAGGATGAAGATAGCTATCGTTGGCAGCGGATATGTAGGATTGGTATCCGGCACCTGTTTTGCTGAAACCGGCGTTGACGTTTCATGCATTGATGTTGATCAGCAAAAGATCGACAAGCTTAAAAAAGGGGTAATTCCCTTATATGAACCGGGACTTGAAGATATGGTCGTGCGCAACCTGGAAAAAGGGCGGCTGGTTTTCTCAACAAGCCTGAAGGACCATCTTGATGATACAGACGCGGTTTTTATTGCCGTGGGGACCCCCCCCGATGAGGATGGCAGTGCCGATCTGAGTCATGTTCTGGATGTAGCCCGGGAAGTCGGCAGAAATATGGGTCATTATGTGGTTGTTGTTACCAAAAGCACCGTGCCGATAGGAACTTCAGAAAAGGTAAAGGAGGCCATTCTCGAAGAACAGATAAAAAGGGGCGTCAGCATACCCTTCGATGTGGCTTCTAACCCCGAGTTTCTGAAAGAAGGAAGTGCACTTGAAGATTTTCTGAAGCCCGAAAGGATAATTGTCGGCACCGATTCCGAGAAGGCAGAAAAGATAATGCGGCGGCTCTATAAGCCTTTTGTACTTAATAACCACCCGATCATCTTTATGGATATCCCGTCAGCAGAGCTCACCAAATATGCAGCCAACTCAATGCTTGCGACACGCATAAGCTTTATGAATGATATTGCCAATTTCTGTGAGATTGTCGGAGCCGACATCAACTCTGTACGAAGAGGTATAGGCAGTGACAGCCGCATAGGAAGCAAGTTTATCTATGCGGGTGTCGGATACGGTGGTTCCTGTTTTCCCAAGGATGTCAAGGCGCTCATTAAAACAGCAGATGAAAACAGCTATTCCCTGGATATCCTTAAAGCCGTAGAGCATGTCAACAACAGGCAGAAGGAGGTGCTGTTCAATAAAATAATGGGTCATTTCAAAGGTGATATCAGGGGAAGACGATTTGCAGTCTGGGGCTTGTCTTTTAAACCCAGAACCGATGATATGAGGGAGGCGTCTGTTCTGGTCATTATCAATAAGCTGCTGGAAGCCGGGGCAAGTGTTATTGCGTATGATCCTGTTGCCATGGATGAGGCCCGCAAAAAACTGGGCGATATAATAGAATATGCCAGTGATCAGTATGATGCCCTTGTAGATGCTGATGCCCTGCTGCTTGTCACCGAGTGGAATGATTTCAGGACCCTTAATTATAAGGTGCTGGGGAAACTTCTGAAGAACAGGCTTGTTTTTGACGGGCGCAATCTTTATGAACCTTCGGAAATGCAGGAATTTGGTTTTACATATTACGGTATAGGCAGGGCACCGGCAAAGGCATAGGTCGGGATCTGCAATAATGCAAACAAATTAATTATTGAATGAAGCGTATACTTGTAACCGGAGGAGCTGGTTTTATAGGCTCACATCTTTGTGAAAGGCTTCTTGCAGACGGAAATGAGGTTATTTGCCTCGATAATTATTATACAGGATCCAAAAGAAATATTGTACATCTGCTGGAAAATCCCTGGTTTGAAATTGTAAGGCATGATATCACCATGCCCTTTTACAGCGAGATTGATCAGATATATAACCTTGCATGCCCCGCCTCGCCGGTCCACTATCAGCACAATCCCATAAAGACGGTCAAAACTTCTGTCATGGGAGCCATAAATATGCTCGGCCTTGCCAAAAGGAAAGGGGCCAGGATATTGCAGGCTTCAACAAGTGAGGTTTACGGAAGTCCCCAAATTCAACCCCAGAACGAAAATTACTGGGGTCATGTCAATCCTGTCGGCGAACGCTCCTGCTATGATGAGGGTAAAAGGTGTGCCGAAACCCTGTTTATGGATTACCACAATCAGAACAAT
>SLOS01000130.1 GCA_007132365.1 Bacteroidales bacterium
CTTAAAATACACACAATCAAGATGAAAAAAATTCATGTGAAAACGAAGTGTTTCCGACTGTAAGTCAAAATTTTGGTAATTCTATTTTGACAAAATTTTGGCTCTTTTACAGGAGAAATATTTGTTAAATGTGTAATTCATGGGGTATCCTCATTCTGCCTTATAAATTTCAGTGCAGAATCTTGTAAATAAGTTCTTTGAGCAGATCACCCTCTGTTGCCGAAACATTGCCAAAGCCTTTGTAGCGCATGTCGTAATCTCTAAGCCAGGATATTATTTGTGCCGCTTTTTTGGGATTATATCTTTTTGCAGCATGTTGGTATTCAGGAATAAAATATGGATTGACTTTAAGTGCCGATGCTAAATTCCTGCCTGATTTATCCTTTATGAAGTGCAAGGTGAAAACCTTGCTGAAGAAATTGTACAGCGAGGTGATGGTAACCGGAAAAGGATTGGCTTTCTGGTTTTTTGCAAAATAATTTATTATACGGTTGGCCTTGAGAACATTTTTCTGCGCCAGTGCCCTTTGGAGTTCAAAAGTATTGTAATCCTTGCTAATTCCAATGTTTCGTTCAATAGTCTCCGGTGTGATCCTCCTGTCCTTCTCCGGGATGGCTATTATCAGCTTTTCCAGTTCGTTGGCTATCTTGCCAAGATCAGTGCCCAGGTACTCAACCAGCAGCATGCAGGCCGCAGGTTCTATACTGCATTGCCTGCTTTTAAGCCATGAGTTTATCCAGTCCGGGACCTTATTTTCATATAACCTTGGTGATTCCATCAATGCCCCGCCACATGTCTGTATTGATTTGGTAAGCTTTTTCCTTTTATCGTAAGGGCTATGCTTATGGTTAATTACCAGGATAGTTGATTTCAGTGGATTCTCAGCATAGACTGCCAGTTTGTCAATATCCTTCATCTGCTGTGCTTCCTTGATAACGATCAGCTGATGACTGGCCATCATGGGGTACCTGCGTGCTGTATTGATAACTGTCAATATATCTGTGTCCTGTCCGTATAAAATTGTCTGGTTAAATGGCTTTTCTTCTTCTGTAAGAACATTATTGATCATAAAATCGGTAACCAGATCTATATAATAAGGCTCCTCGCCAGACAGGAGGTAAACAGGCCGGTAGGTTTTGTTTCTGAGTTCATTGATGAGCTCGTGGACTGTCATGTGGGTCAGAATTTAAGATGTTTCACCGATGATGCATGGGTTATCAGTTCACGTAATGCATCAATGCCAATAGTCAGATGGTCCCTTACAAATAATTCAGTCACCCTTTTATCGCTTTCCGAGGTTTTTATTCCGGTAGAGATCATAGGCTGATCGGAAACCAGCAAAAGTGCACCGGATGGTATACCATTGGCAAAACCTACAATAAAGATGGTCGCCGTTTCCATATCAATAGCCATAGCCCTGGTTTTCATAAGATATTTTTTGAATCGCTCATCATATTCCCATACTCTTTTATTCGTTGTGAATACTGTTCCGGTATAGTAATCGCGTTCCGCATTTACTATGGCCGACGAAACTGCCCTTTGCAGGTTAAAAGAGGGCAGGGCAGGCACCTCCGGGGGCAGATAGTCGTCTGAAGTTCCCTCGCTCCGTATTGCGGCAATAGGAAGTATCAGGTCCCCCAGCTTGTTCTTTTTCTTCAGGCCCCCGCACTTTCCCAGGAAAAGAACTGCCTTGGGTTCCACTGCGCTCAGGAGGTCCATTATGGTTGCTGCATTGGCACTCCCCATTCCTATATTGATGATAGTAATGCCATTGGCTACTGCACAGGGCATGGGATTGTCCACGCCGATGACAGGCACATCAAACATTTCAGAGAATATCTCGAGATAGCTGCTGAAATTGGTCAGTAATATATGCTGTGTGAAATTATCAATTGGATTTCCTGTATATCTGGGCAGCCAGTTATGCACAATCTCCTGTTTTGTCCTCATATCTTAATATATTTGTTGGTATATTTATTGTCGCTATGCAGCCGCTCAATTTACCTCAATATTCCTTTAGAATAAAATCTGAAGGACAAAGAAAATACATTTTCGACAATATCCGAAAACGTTATGTTGTTTTGACCCCTGAGGAATGGGTAAGGCAGCATCTGATAGCCTGGCTTGTTGAAGAGAAAAATTATCCTGCTGCGCTTATTGCGGTTGAGATGCCGCTCAAATTTAACCGGATGGAAAGGAGGGCGGATGTTGTATTGTACTCGGGCCGGGGCAAACCTTTTATGATCATAGAATGCAAGGCTCCCGGTATTAAGATATCCCAGAAAGCATTTGATCAGGCTGCGCGATACAATACAGGTTTAAAGGTTGATTACCTGGTTGTCAGTAACGGGTTGGTTCATTATTGTGCAAAACTCAACCACGCAGGTGGTACATGGGAGTTTCTCAAAGAGATCCCCGATTTTGATGCAGCCGGGATCAGGAATTGGGATTGATAAGCTGCAGCATATATTCACTTTTCCATCCTTCCGGTGTTTTATTCCAGTCCTTTTTCTCACCGGTTATTTTAAACCTGAATTTCTCGAAAAGCCTTATGCTGATCTTATTATCACAGTCAATATAACAAAACAACTGATGAAGCTGCAGGATCGTAAAGGAATAACTGATAAGCAATTCCAGAGCGTCTGTAGCAAAGCCCTTGTTCCTGTGTTTAAATTCGCTGATAAGTATGCCGATGCCGGCACGTTTGTGCATCGGGTCAAAATCGTATAGATCTATGGCTCCTATGGTCTCAGGATCACCGGGCCCGGTGTAATCTATCATTAATCTCAACTGCTTTGCCTGAAATATATCCATATGGGAATCGGCAATATACTTTTCCAGCACAAATCTGGAGAACGGAACAATGGTATTGCTTACAGACCATATGTCAGAATTATTCTCCCAGCTGTAAAGCAGATCGACATCGGACGGCTCCAATGCCCTGAGGGTTATATTATTTCCAGTAAGAATGCTCACAAACCTTTTTTTAAGATATAAATAATATAGATAATAGACCGGTTACCTCACATTCAGTATGATTATTTCAGTTAACCGGGACACTAATTTTATATTATGGCCTGTTTCTGCCCCTTGCACTTCGTTCCTTAAAGTAAAATGCTGCCAGCAGCAAGATGGCAAGCAGAAGTATCCACCATACAGGGATCTTCCGGCCATCGGCAAGGTCCTCAATATCCTCCTCGGCTGAAGAAGCATCATCAGTTGCGCGGGCATCAAGAGTTACGTCAGCATCATCAGTTGGTATTCTGGTTAATACTTCCGCTAACTCCTCCTTGCAATAACCATACCTGTCAGCACTTTTAATTATTAATTCAATAAGTTCAAGAACAGTTTCGGGCACTTTCCCTTCATCCATGAGTTTGTTAAGTAACTGCACCATCCCGGAGGAAACATATGGTAAAAGCTCCCGGATCAAATCTTCGGGAGATTCGTATTCCAGGTCGAATTTATTAATGAGATAACCCGGATTTTCCCTGTAAGCTGTTTCATGAGTCAGCAGCTCATCCTCAACGATCGGATGATAGCTGATATCAACCTCTTCTGTTAACATATGGTGATGCTGTTCAATACCAGGGGTGGGCAGCGGCCGGGACTCCTCCGGCAGAACTATCCTGTCGGTTATAACCTCTTCAATCCCGGGAATTTCCGGTTCAGGTCTGTTCAGAATGGCATCAACGGTTATATCGGGGTCCTTTCTTTCCAATGGCAGTTTCAAAGGTTTAACCAGATCTTCATGCCCCTCCTCGCTGAAAATCAGTTCCCAGTCCCCTGCCTCAACCCAAATCTCATATTCGCCGGTTACCTGGTGGGGTCTTACAGAATACCTGGGTTCGCCCGTATGGGGATCCACAACACTTATCATTGCCCTTGTGCCTGCCTGCAAGCCATCCTGCCTTTCCATAACACCTTTGACCAGGAATTTTCGCGGATGTGAATCTGAAAAGATCTCATACCTGTAGATATCCGTTCCGCCAAATCCATCATCAGCAAATTTTGAGACGTAAGCATAGATTCCACCTTTAACCGGATGAAAAAAGATGTCATCATCCGGAGTGCTTATTCCATAACCGGCATTCAGGGGAGCTGACCACTCCCCGTGATCATTGAGGGTTGAATAAAATACATCATAGCCCCCGATATTATAGTGTCCGTAAGAACTGAAATAGATGGTTCTGCCATCTTCAGTTATAAATGGTGTGTCTTCATTGTAAGGAGTGTTGATGACAGGCCCCATATTTATAGCCGGACCCCAGTCCCCGCTACTCTCCCTTTTTGAATAATAAATATCCAGTCCCCCGGAACCTCCGGGGCGGTTACTTGCAAAATAGAGGGTATTCCCGTCTTTTGATATGCTGGCATGCGATTCCCAGTGTCTTGTATTGATATTATCATTCAGCTTTTTTATTTTGGTCCATTGTCCGTTATTAAATTGACTTACATAAATATTGCCGACAAGATCGTCTGATTTGTACAGGTACAGTTCTTTCCCGTCATATGAAAGCGAAACCGGGTAACAGTCCCCGTCACTTCCCAGCTGTGCGGTTATTTCCAATGGCCATGACCACCTGCCGTTTTCATCCTTTTGAGAAAAGAACACCCCGTCATAAAACTGCATTTTTCGAGTAAAAACAAAAATACTTTTGTTGCCTGATACAACCGGGTTAGTTTCTGAAAACCGCGTGTTTATGCGTTCTCCAAGATTTTCTTCAAGAAAAAATACCGGGTCCCCTGTACTTTTTATGGCATTAAGTGATGCCTGAATATGCTCATCTACAATATCGGTATTGTATATTGAAGGATCAAGAGATGCCCTGAAGCGTTCATACATTTCAAGGGCTTTCTCAAACTGGTAGTCGATATGATAGGCATTTGCAAGGAAAAAAAGCGCATCCAGGGGAGCCCTTGTGGTTCTGATTGTTGGCCTTCTGTCCCTGCTGTCCATATCCTCAATTGCTCTTTCGAGATATTCTATCGCCATCTGTTTTTCTCCGGGAATATTAAGGTAGCATGTGCCAATTCTGTAATTCAGAAAGGCGTTCCCGGGCTGGTCTTTCATAAGTTCAAGGTAAAGCGGAAGAGCCTCATTGAATTCTTCAAAGAGATGATATGATTCTGCTTCAAGGAACATTTCCTGCTTACCGGTGTACAACTGTGAGTGTATTTGTGCTGCTGCATGCCCGGTAATCAATATTCCGGCGAGAAGGAGAGGTAATAATCTAGTCATACAATATGTTAATTGATAATCATTTAACCTGTAAATAACTTCACAGCCCCTTTTTTACAGGATAAATATACATGAATTTTTTTTATCTTAAATTACACACAATCAAGATGAAAAAATTTCATGTTAAAGCGCAGCGGTTCCTTCTGTAAGTCAAAATTTTGTATTTTCTAAACAAAATTTTGGCTGTTTTTTTACAGAAGAAATATACATGAATTTCTCATCTAGTGAAAACTACAACAAAGAAACTAGTGTCATGTCAACGCTATTTTAGCCGGCCCAAGCCTTGCTCTTTTTCCTCATCTCTGCAAAATAAAAACTTTACGTAGCTTAGGCTATGCGCAGTTTTTCTTTTCTTGACCTGAGAA
>SLOS01000338.1 GCA_007132365.1 Bacteroidales bacterium
AGGTAAGCGTATTGGTTTTGTAAGCCGCAGGGACGGCAATCCCGCACAGCTTTATCTGATGAATTACGGCTGGTCGGAAGCTAAAAAGATAACTGATCTTCCTGTGAGTGTTTATGCCCCTGAATGGTTTCCCGACGGAAAAAGGATAGCCTTCGCAGCAAATATCCATCCTGATTATAACGGCGATTTCAAAGTATTGGAGCAGATATTAAAAGAGCAGCGGGAAAGCAAGGTCACAGCAAAAGTTACCGAAAATGTTATGTACAGGTTCTGGGACAGGTGGCTGACAGACGGATTTTTCCCACGTCTCTTCTCAGTCGATGTTGCATCCGGTGAAGTGACAGACCTGATGCCCGGAACTTCCAATTATTTTGCGATGATGGGAGGTGTATCCTACGATATAGCTCCTGACGGAATGGAGATTGCAGTCTCTGTGAACAGTATTCCCTCCCCTTTTGAAAAACTGAATTATGATATCTTCCTGCTTAAGACTGATGGCAGCGGGATGATGAAAAATATTACAGCACACAACCCTGCTGACGACCTGAATCCGTTATACAGCCCGGATGGCAGATCGATACTTTATGGCAGAAGGAACAAAGCCGATTTTTATGCCGATAATACACAGATGGTCATTTATGAAATTGCTACCGGAAAACACAGTAATATCACCTCCGGAATTGATCTCTCATGTGAACAGTGGCAATGGTCAGCAGATGGCAGGACAATATGGTTCCATGCCGAACATGAGGCAAAAAAGGCGATCTTTTCAATACCATCCGGGGGCGGGATCCATACGAGGATTTTTGATGCAGGCAATAATAATAACCTTGCCGTCACAGGCAACAACAGACTTATCTTTACCCATGATAACCTTAACATGCCGGCAGATATATATATGACAGACGGAAGGGGAAGAGATCTGAAACAGCTCACAGATGTGAACAGGGATATTCTTGAGGGACTTATGCTGGGAAAGATTGAAAATGTGACATACAAAGGGGCAAATGATGTTGATATACAGATGTTCATTGTCTATCCGCCCGGATTTGATCCGGGCAAAAAATACCCCCTTGTCCTCATGATCCACGGGGGACCGCATGGCACTTTTGGTGATCAGTGGCACTACCGGTGGAATGCACACCTTTTTGCTGAACCGGGCTATGTGGTTGCCATGCCCAATTTTCACGGATCCACCAGTTTTGGTCAGGAATTTGCCGAATCAATACACGGGTCACATGCCGATAAACCCTTCAGGGATATAATGAAGGCTACTGACTATATGCTGGAGAGAGGCTTTATTGATGAAAACAGAATGGCTGCGACTGGAGGCAGCTATGGTGGTTACATGGTCAGTTGGATAGCAGGTCATACTGACCGGTATGCCTGTCTTGTCAACCATGCGGGTGTATATAATATTCATATGCAGTTCTCGGCCGATTACACCTGGTACCGCCCCCATCAGTACAGCGGATCACCCTGGGAGAATTTTGAAACCCTGCAGGCAGCCAACCCTGCCATGTTTGCACACAATTTCAGTACACCCATGCTTGTAATACACGGAGAACTTGATTACAGGGTTCCGGTGGGACACGGTCTGCTGGTATATGGTATTTATAAACGAATGGGACTTGATGCCAGGCTTGTATATTATCCCGATGAAAACCACTGGATTCTATCACCGCAGAACTCAATTTTCTGGTACCGGGAGTTACATGACTGGCTGGAAAGATACCTTAAATAAAACCGTTTCTGCCCCTGGTCAGTCATCCACAGGCAGGCTCTCCTTTACACTTTCCAGTTGCTCAATATGCGACTGGAGCATTCTGTAAGTGGAAGAGGAAACGGGGCACAGGGGCAGTCTGAGGTTGTTGTGTATGAGCTTTTTGATACTAAGGCTCGCCTTCACCCCTGCCGGATTGCCCTCAACAAAATGTGCATCCATTATATCCAGAAGGGCATTCTGTATCTCCTGGGCTTTCCTTAGTTTTCCTTTTAGCGCAAGCCTTACCATCTCAGAAAATTCCTCTGGAAAGGCATTGGCTGATACAGAAATAGCGCCTGAAGCGCCCAGGGCTATCATAGGAAGGGTAATCTGATCGTCTCCTGAAATTACCATAAAGTCCTTTGGCTTGTTCTTTAAAATATGATTGATCTGGTTCAGGTTACCTGATGCTTCCTTGGTTGCAACAATGTTTTTGAATGCCCTCGCAAGCCTGATAGTCGTATCTGCAGTAATATTCATACCGGTGCGGGAGGGTACATTGTAAATAATTACCGGCAGACTTGAGACTGATGCAATCTTTTTAAAATGCTGATATATTCCCTCCTGTGTCGGTTTGTTGTAGTATGGGGAGACCGAGAGAATTGCAGCAACGGGGAGTTTTGAATCGCAGACTGTCTTCACTGCCTGAACTACTTCATGGGTATTGTTGCCACCGGCACCAACAACCACAGGAACGCGGTTATTTACCGTCTCGATTACGAAACTTACTACCGCGGCTTTTTCTTCAGGATTAAGGGTGACTGATTCCCCGGTGGTACCAAGTGCTACGATATATTCCACCTTACCTTTAATAAGATGTTCGATAACTTTACCCATGGAAACAAAATCAATGCTTTCATCATCCCTGAAAGGTGTAACAATTGCAACACCGGTTCCCTGAAACATTTTCTTTACCATAATCAAAGTTCTTTTTTGTTTATTATATTCAGATAATGAGTAATCTGTTCAGTCAGATATCCGACATCACAGCTATTTTTTATGTCAATCGAAAGGTCTGAATATTCCGAGTTGTCAAAATACTTTCCGGCCTTTAATCTTGCTTTTGACAGGGCAAAAATATAATCAAGCGGATAGTGAGTGTCAAGGCTGAGATTTACCACGAGATCAAATTCCCTTTCAAGAAAATCATCAATAAAAGGCGATCCCGGCCTGAAATACCAGTTCAGTTCCTTCGTGCAAAAAAAATGGTATCCTTTCCTCAGGAGATAAGAGTCAGGTATCTCTTCGGACTCTATATATCCAATTGCAAAAATCTGTTTACCTTCAGCTTTCAATTCCTTTATAAATTCATTTACTGATTCAAAATCCTGCTTACCGGTCGGCTGAAAAATAACACCGACAGTACTGATATCTGCCAGGTTGATAAATTGCCTGTTCCGTGTCAGTCCCCTAAACTTCCTTCCAAGTATAAAACCACCTATTCTTTTTCTGATTTCTTTAAGAAATACCACAGTATGAAGTTTCTTTGAGGTTGAGTAAAATGCAATAATACTAAAAAATCTCAGGCTTTGTCAAACAAAAATAAACAAAAGGATTAATGATTTATCATATCGATAAACTCATCCTCTGATATAACCGGAATATTCAACTCCCTGGCTTTTTTAAGCTTCGAGGGACCAATGCCGGATCCCCCGATAAGATAATCGACATTGGAAGAAACAGCTGAAATATTCACACCGCCATTTTGCTCGATAAGTGCTTTTAACTGATCTCTGGAATGATGGTCAAACGTTCCCGATATGACAAATTTATTACCTGCCAGTATACCTTCAGTTTGAGAGGGAGTATCAGGGGACTGCTGCATGTTGACACCTGCTTCCCTGAGTTTTTTTATAATGATCCTGTTTCCTTCTTTTGAAAAATAATCAACAATGCTGGATGCGATCTTTTCCCCCACTTCATCAACCTCCAGGAGATCTTCCACGCCGGCACCCATCAGCAAGTCCACCGACGGGAAAGCTGCCGCCAGCTTCCTTGCCACGGTTTCACCTGCAAACCTTATCCCAAGGGCATAAAGAAGTCTGTGCCACGGCAGGTCTTTGGAGTTTTCAATACTCTTTATCAGGTTTCGGGACGATTTTGGTCCGAATCTTTCAATCTGGACAACATCCTCTTCCCTTAAGCTGTAAAGGTCGCCGACATCCTTTACAAGACCCTTGTCCACCAATAGTTTCACTGTAGCTTCTGCCATATTTATATTCATGGCCCTCCGGCTGACAAAGTGTTCGATCCTGCCAAGGATCTGTGGCGGGCAGGTGTCGGTGGCAGGGCAATAGTGTCTGGCCTCTCCCTCAACCCTGATAAGTAAAGTTCCACACGCAGGGCATTCTGAGATATAATTGACCGGCTTGCTGGTTTGGGGACGGGCCTTTTTATCCACTCCGACAATTTTGGGGATTATATCCCCCCCCTTCTCAACATATACAGTATCTCCCTCGTGGATATCAAGCAGTTTCATCTGCTCCTCATTATGCAATGAGGCCCTTTTGACAATGGTGCCGGCAAGGAGGACAGGTTCCAGGTTCGCAACCGGAGTTATTGCCCCGGTCCGGCCCACCTGGAATTGTACAGATTGAAGCCTGGAAGCGGACCTCTCGGCCGAAAATTTATAAGAAATAGCCCATCTGGGTGTTTTGGCAGTATATCCTAACTGTCTCTGCAACCTGAAATCATTGAGTTTAACCACCACACCATCAATATCGAAAGGTAAATGAACCCGCTGCCTGTCCCAGTGATCGATAAAATCAAATACCCCATCCAGTCCGTCAAATTTCATGGTCTCTTCAGATATTTTGAATCCCCACTCCCGGGCTTTCTGAAGATTCTCGTAATGCAGGTCAAAGGGCAGGTCATCACCAAGTATTCCGAATATGATACAATCGAGCGGACGCCGGGCAACCAGCGAAGAGTTCTGTATCTTCAGGGTACCGGCAGCAGCGTTACGCGGATTGGCGAACAGGTTTTCGCCACGCTCAGCTCTTTCCCTGTTTAGTCTTTCAAAACCTTCTCCGGGTAGAAGTATTTCGCCGCGGACCTCAAAGTCGGCGGGATAATTGTTTCCCCTGAGTTTCAGAGGTATGCTCCTCACAGTTTTTGCATTGGATGTGACATCATCGCCCTTTTCCCCATCCCCCCGGGTTACGGCACGCCTGAGTACTCCATCAACATAGGTAAGGCTTATGGCCACTCCGTCATACTTGAGTTCACAGACATATTCAAAGTTGCCGGCAACAGCTTTCCTGATCCGTTTGTCAAATTCGGCCAGTTCTTCCCTTGAATAGGTATTGCCCAGCGACAGCATCGGATATTTATGACTGACCTGGATAAATTCCCTGCTTATGTCGCTGCCAACACGCTGCGAGGGGGATGAAGGATCGAAAAAATCGGGATATTCGTTTTCAAGCCTTATGAGCTCATTCATCATCCTGTCATATTCCCGGTCACTTATAACCGGATCAGCCAGCACATAATAGCGGTAGTTATGCTCACCGAGCTCATTCCTGAGATACTCTATTCTGTACCTGGCAGATTTCTTGTCCATGAAAAATTATTAAAAGAGATTAGCAGGGGTAAATTTATAAAAATATACAGAGTTGTATTATGGTTGTTAATAAGTTTGGCATACAAAAATGCCTGACTGATAATCTGAATATAAAAATTTTCTATATTTGCAGATGGATTGGTTTCCGTTTGCAGCATCCTGCAGACGGAATGAAAAGGGAACCAGGTGAAAATCCTGGACAGTACCCGCTGCTGTAATCTCCTTTGTTCTTTTTAAACATTCCTGCCACTGTTGCAAAGTTGTCGCAATG
>SLOS01000210.1 GCA_007132365.1 Bacteroidales bacterium
ACACAATCAAGATGAAAAAATTTCATGGGAAAACGAAGTGGTTCCGACTGTAAGCATAAATTTTGGATATTTTATTAAGGCAAAATTTATGCTTTTTACAGGAGAAATATACATGAATTTTGCAACTGATAAATATTTCTACAGAGCATTAAGATCTGCATGCAAAATCGACGAAGTCAAAATTTTTTCAGCCAATTTATACACAGATGGCTGAAAAGATTTTATTTATTATATTGCCCCAAAAACCAGATCAGCAATGGCTACCTGCATAATCATAGATGATGAAAAACACGCCAGGGTAATCCTGCGGCAACTGATTAAGGCCTTCCTTGGCAACAGGCTGGTAGTCATGGAGTCAGTCCCCTCTGTCGCCGAGGGCGTGGCAGCAATTAAAAGGCACAATCCTGATATTGTCTTCCTTGATATTGAAATGCCCGGGCAAAACGGGTTTGCCCTTTTCGATCACTTTGATGAGATCCCTTTCCAGGTTGTGTTTTGTACGGCATATGAGCAATATGCCATAGAGGCCATTAAAGTTGCCGCATTCGACTATCTTCTCAAGCCGGTAAACCATGATGATCTTATAACCATGATGGATCGCTATGGTAAACTCACCGTATCAGCCGAAGGGAACAGGGCCAGGGTAAATACACTGATCAACAATTACCGGTCCGAGACCAGCATCTTTAACAGCATTGCTTTCCCAACCAAAGACGGGTATCAGATGGAAAAAATACCCGACATAATCTACTGCAGGGCACAGGAATCATATTGCAGGGTATATCTCCGCGGCCACATAAACTACCTTGTTTCCCGCAGCCTGAAACAACTGGAGGAGATCCTTCCCGGGGATGTCTTTTTCAGGATACACAAATCACTTCTGGTTAACCTGAATTATGTGCAAAACTACAGGAAAGCGGAAAACTATATTATTCTCCGGAACGGTGAGGAGCTTGAAGTTGCTCACCGGCGAAGCGAAGAGTTCCTTAAGCGACTGACGCGAAGATCATAATTATAATCACCGGCATGGCAAGCCATACCCTGAAAATAGATCCGCTAGAACTGCCCCTGCCTTTAATAACCGGACGGACGGATATAGAAAGGAGAAACCGGGAGGCATTATCAGGTACCCTGTTGATTTTAATTGTGTTGTTCTTATCCCTTCCGGGGATAACTTTTTCACAGCCTTTTCAATACAGGCATATCGGTATGAGTGAAGGTCTTCCCGGCATCCGGATAAGGGATATTATACTTGATTCAAGGGGGTTTTACTGGATAGGTACCGAGGCGGGACTGGTAAGATGGTACGGAGAAAGGATAAAAATCCACGGAATGGAACAGGGATTGCCTTCCCTGAATGTTTCGGCAATTGCCGAGGACGGCAATGGAGATATATGGCTTGGGCTCCCGGGTACGGGGATAGTAAGGTATAACGGGATTGAATTTATTCTTGAAATTCCACAGGATTCTCTTCCCGGTGCCAGGATCAACCAAATAAGTTATTCCCGCATATGGGATGTTTTAATGGTTGGAACTGATGACGGATTTACAGTTTACCGTAACAATGAATACCGTAATTACCGGCCGGAGCCATTCAGCCATCCACCCATGTATGCCAATATCACGGGTTTCCTTGAAACAGACAGCTATATCTACGTACAATCCTTCAATAACGGCCTTTTTAACTATTATCCGGATAAAGACAGTATTGCACTTGCCCGGGTAACCGACAGGCAGATGAACTTTACCCTCTCATCCTTTATCACTGAAAAAAGTGATACGATCTGGGCACTTGCATATAGTAATAATATAGTGCGGAAGGGAAAGGACAGGGTTATTATAGAGGGTACGGCAGAAATCCTTGATATTACCGAAGATGGTGAGGGTAATGTTTACCTGGCGGGGACTAACGGGCCGTTCAGTGAGTATGGGGGACTTTTAAGGATGAGGGGTGACAGCCTTGAACTGCTTAATCCTTTATACGGGCTGCCTGCAGACAGAATTAACAGGGTAATCTATGACAAATCTGATCAGATCATTGTTGTCTCTGATCAGGGACTGGGATTATTTGTACTTAATCCGGGGATATTTAAAACAGAGTTTGATGGCCTGCCTCCTTCTCAGACTATAAATATAAGGGCCTTTGCAAGCAGTGACAATGGCGTATTATGGTTGCTGGATGAAAAAGAGATCTATTTTAAAAAGCCGGGCGGATCTTTTGAACGGTTTGACAGGGGACTGATAGAGAGGGAGTTTGATATCTTCAAAAAAGAGATATTTCCTGAAAAATATTCTTTTTTCCTTGACCCCGATGGCTCCTGGGAAAAATATGAAAGCCTGAGGGATACAGGATCATATCCCTGGGAAAATCCGTACTGCCAGAAAACAAATAACGAGGTCGCAATTATTGATAATGGAGCCCTTTATTCACCTGCGGAGTATATACATAAAAAAAGCGTTGCAGTTGATCATTTCAGTGATATTAAACCCGGGCCTGACAACAGTGTTATGGTATTGAGCAATGCCGGGGTTTTTCAAATATCAGCAGAACATGATGTCAGCTTTACCGGATATTTCAATCTTATGCATGAAAGACTGGAGGTATTGGAAAGTAATAAAATAGTGACATACTCTCCCCATAATTTGATATTTGCCGAATTTAGAGGTTGCGGGACCTCATTTCATAAACTTTTACCAAAGTCCACGGTATCTGTAACCGATCTGATCAAAACCAGTCAGGGAACATGGTTTTCCTGCCTCAACAATGGACTTTACCGGGTTGAGGAGGATGATCTGCGCCTCCTGAACGAAGAAAATACCGGCCTGCACTCCTCAATAACCACCCTGGCAGAGGATCACAGGGGAAACCTGGTAACAGGGACCAACAACGCATCTATCCAGATACTGAGGTTTGAAAATGACAGTATTGAAGTTCTGTTTACAATCAGCCCCCAGGATAATATTACCGGCGACAGGATTACCTGGATGGAGGTTGACGGCCGCGGCTTCCTCTGGGCAGGCACCAACCTCGGCACCAACCGTATTGACCTTAACCGGCTTTACAATGAGCATTTTACTGCAGTAAGGTTTTTTAACCAAGAGGACGGAATGCATGAAACGAATATCAGAGCCTCCCATTCCGGCAACAAGGGCAATATCTGGATCGGGGGCTCCGGCACTGTTGCAGAAATAAGCACGGATGCAGCAAATCAGCTGGTTCCGGGTCCGAGAAAGGTATTCATCAGTCGCATTGACCTGAACCATCAGCAACCCGGCTGGGAGGAGATCCGGGAAACCGATCCGTGGACAGGCGTACCGGTTAGCGGACTGAAGCTGAGCCACGGCCAGAACAGCCTGAGCTTTTATTTCAGTACGGCAAATATTGCAGGACAGGGTAAAACCCTCTACAGGTACAGGATGATTGGTATGAATGAGCACTGGTCCCCCTTTGACCCTGCCCGGCAGGTCATCTACCCTAATCTCGCACCCGGGCGTTACCTCCTTGAAGTGGAATCCCAGCTGGCCTTTGATCCCGGAAGCCGCGGAAAAACAGAATTTGCCTTCCGCATCCTGCCGCCATGGTGGCAGACATGGTGGTTTTACATAACGCTCGGGGTTTCGCTGTTGGCTGTGTTTTGGTTAATCCTGATCCTCAGGGTGAGATATGTCCGAAACCTTGAAAACCGCAAGCTGATCCATGAAAGGGAAATTTCTGAACTCCGGATCAAGGCCCTTCAGGCCCAGATGAATCCTCATTTTACTTTTAACGCCATCAATTCAATCCAGTATTATATACTAAACAAAGAGCAGGATTCTGCATTTATTTTTATTGGTTACTTTTCCAAACTGATCAGGCAGACCCTTGAATTTGCCTCCAGAAGCTCAGTCAGTATCACGGAGGAAACTGATTTTCTCGAGAACTACATTAAGCTGGAGATGATGCGATTTGAAAACAAATTCGTATATGAAACAGAAATGGCTGACAACCTTAATAACCACCGTTGCCGGATTCCCCCCATGCTGCTTCAGCCCTTTGTTGAGAATGCAATTTTGCACGGTTTGCTGCACAAGGAAAAGCAGGGAATACTTAAAATCAAATTTGCCATATCAGAAGGAAATACATTGCAGTGTGTGGTAGAGGATAATGGTATAGGGCGGGAAAAATCGGCTGAAATAAACCGGCTCCGACATAAACAGCATAATTCAATGGGACTGGATATCAGCAGGCGGAGAGTCGGACTGCTGAATGAACCAGGAAAGAATGATTACCGCATTGAAATAACCGATCTTTACTATAAAGACGGGAAGCCCGAAGGTACTCGTGTCACAGTTCTGATTCCCTTAGTTTCAGGGGAACATGAAGATGATAATAGCTACTGGGGTTAAGTAAATACCACATATGCCTTTCGGGAAAAGCCCGCGGGGATATGACCGCACGCAAAGGACGCGGATTTATATTATAAACTAAAATAGAAGAACAATGGAAAATTCAAAAGAAGAAAAAGGAGCCATCGTAGAATTAATTAAAAATGGTCCTGCCCGAATCACGGGTGATTTTACAATTGTGGGTTATGAAAGCGTAAAAACAGAAGCCTATCTATGCCGTTGTGGCGGAACTAAAAATGCTCCGTTCTGCGATGGCAGCCATTTATCCCAACCGGCAAAATAGTCCCGGAAATATTTTTTTCTGAACGCTTACAGGATCAATATTCACGATGGTTTTTATAATCCAACGGTAAAAAAGTCATCGTCTGCGCAATTGATTTGATCCCTATATTTATCGACGGGTACCAACTGGTGATATGGGTTATTTTGTACCCCGTACAGCCTGGTTACTTTCTCTGCTGCCGTATGAGAGTACCGGTCAGACTTAACCTAAATACCTGCTTATGAAACTCGTCAGATACATATATCCCCCTGACGGCAAAGTGAGAGTTGAAGGGAAGATACTTCCTGTTTCAAATCAAAAGATTTTAAGGTCAGCGGGCAAAACTAACAGGATTGAAATTTTCAACATACAGGGAGATCTTCTGTCTGTAATTACCGACAGGGAAAAAATAAACCGGCTTAAGCTGCAAAAAGGATTCTACCTGCTCAGGGAAAAAGATGAGACCGGCAGGATCATCAGCAGCAGGAAGCTGGTATTTTAAATGACAATTTCTATTGTCCCTATAGGGATCAGGTGATGCAAAACAATATTCTGCATAATAAAACATTTCTGGTTATAGAAGACAGCCATGTATGTATGGCACTTATCAGGGCATTTTTAAGAGGAACGGGCGCTATTCTGCTGACTGCCGCAACCGGGAAGGAAGGTTGGCGCAAATTCACTGAAAACAAAGTTGACATTGTAATAATGGATCTGAGGTTGCCCGATACAGATGGCCTCTCACTTATCAGGGAACTGAAAGCGGGCAATCCAGATATCCCGGTTATGGTACAGACCGCCTGCACTGTTTATTGTACAGAAAATGACTGCAGGGAGGCAGGTTGCGACAGTTATATTACAAAGCCATATTCCCACAGCATGTTTCTCAATACAGCGGAGAAAACTCTTG
>SLOS01000030.1 GCA_007132365.1 Bacteroidales bacterium
ACCAGAAACTGGGTTACCTTGTCAGGGGTGGCGATCCGGATGCGATTGATTCAATTGTGCCGATGGCATTCGGCAACCTCGCCCTTGACCTTATTCTCAAAGGCATCCACGGAAGGCTGGTTGTTCTTCAGAACGGCCGTTACGACAATGTGCCGATAGATGTCGTTACCAGCACCAAAAAACTGGTGGATATAAGAAAACATTACAACACCGACAGGTTAAGGCCGATTTACGAAAGCTTTGAAATGAAGCCCCTGTTTCTGATGACCGGTGAAACAGACAATTAAACAGCCTTAAAATAAAACCCTTACCCGAAAACTGCAGCAAATAAAACAGGCCGGTCTTTCAAAAGTGCCGGCCTTTTTCATCAATGCCAAAGGAGATTGTCCGGCCTTATTGCGGACAGCCTCCTTTTTTTGCTTAAAGCTTTATTTTCAGAATGAGAAATCAAGTCCGACAGCAAATACCATGTTGTCACGGTTGTATGTTTCATTGACTGAAACAGGGCCCAGATTAAAGCTCCTTGAATCTTCATCGTAAAAAGACATAAGGAAGCCAAGATTGACCGCAATCATTTCGTTAATTGCATATCTGCCCCCGACGCCAAAATTATTCGTGGAAAGGCTGTGGCTAAGGTCGCTGTGGTATTCTTCCTTCACACCGGTTCGTGTGCGCAGATACCCGCCACTAACCAGCAGGCTGTTGGTAATGCTGTATTCCAGTCCAAATGCCAACTCAATAAAGTTTTTGTCGATAATATCCTCATTAGATACGGGAATTCCACCTATTCTCTTACCATAATCGGCCAGTTTGTCAAAGTAATAATGCACTCCGGCTGAAAGATTTAGTTGAGGTGTAGCCTGGTATCCTGCTCCGACAGAGAGCATAGATGGCATATCACTGCGTGTTTTGGCTCCGTCCGGAAACATCCCTGTTCCGTCAAGCAAAACTGTACCATCAATGGCTGTTTCATTTTCAAGCTCCAGCTTAGTCAAAAATTCATACTTAATTCCAATGTTGAACTGGTCATTAGGTTTGATGCTTAATCCAATAATCGGTGTAATTGCATTTCCCTTTTGAACTGCATCAACTTCAATATCAGGGATGGGAGAGGCCAGCCAATTACCCGCAATTTCCATTTCAACATCCCTCAAGTATCCTTCATAACTATTTGTAGCTAATACATATCGTGCACCACCGAATAAAGAAAACACATCATTTATCTCATAGGATAAACCAAGCTGGCCTCCAAAAAATATTGAACTTCCTTCAAAATATACTAAATGACGATAATCATCTACCAGAGGATTAGGCATGAGTTGTGATGAGATTGCAGCTTCAAACGAAGGCAATCCATCTTCATAAACAGCTCCTCCCCCGCCTCCTACCGGATTAAACCCAAAGGAAAAGGCAAGTTTTCCAGTTTTATAAGCCGCATAGACACCTGGAAATAATGGAGCGGTAACAGACCCTTTAAATTCACTTTGTTTATTAAATGGAAAATCATTTTTAATACTGCGATTCTGAATGATGGCCTGGTTATTCAAAGATAAGTGGAAACCATCGGCAAGCCTGGTAAGGCCGGCAGGATTATAATAAACTGCATCAATACCAAGGGATGCATCACGTGCAGGCATCCTTATGTAAGAGGCACTCTGGTTTGTATTCGTCATGATGCCTCCGGAATAAGCTATATTCGCAGCAAAACTGACAGCAACAAGCAAGACAAAAAATTTTCTCATAGTTTATGGTTTAGTGATTAGTTTAAACAAATATTTTGCAAATGAACAAAAAAATTTTCGACTCAACTTCGAAAAACACCCAAATAATTAATAAAAATTCGTTAAAATGATTATTATTGTGTCTTTTTGACCAGGAAATAAAATACCGTTTCCCGAACAACAAAGGCTAAAATAGAATTTATCTGCCAATCAGGAAAGCTGCCAGATCCTGTAAATATTGTTAAAGGAATTTGACTTAACATTATTATTTTGTAATTTTAAATTAATTATTGTTCTTTTATGGCTGTCAAGCCGGGAAATTTATGAAACAAACTATTACAATAGTATTAATTCTTTGCCTTGGCATAAATTTAAAGGCGTATTCGTTGTCACCACAGCCGGCATCCTCAATGGATATTTCCGGCCACAATGACACAGAATTGCCGGGCTGGTCTCAGGGAGAGGCCTCTGCATCAGTTAACCTTTCCGATAATTTTTTCGGCAACCAGCCATTACTTCAACCTGATCTTACTGTTGTATCATCAGAAAGATTCGGCAAACCCGGCTTTCAGGTTAAAGTTTACCCGAATCCCGCAACAGATTTTATCAGGATTGAATGGAGGACTGATGTACAAACCGAGGTGCATGTTGAACTATATGATCTTGTCGGAAGAAGAGTAACTCAGGAGAGATCGGATAATCAGGTGAATCATATAAGGATAGACATGGAACCATTTCAAAAATCGGCCTACCTGTTAAAAATATATACCAGTGACGGTGAATACTCACGCACATTCCGGATAGTTAAGAACTAAGCACTGGATTATTTTTATGCACTTTTTTATGTTTTGAAGCTGACCCTTGCTACAGGGACCGTGTCCTGCGAAGAAAAATCCTTATTGAGATATTTATAGTAGGCAGTGATAGCTATCATAGCAGCATTGTCCGTTGTGTAGGATTGTTTTGGCAGGAAGACCTCCCAGCCATTTTGGTTTCCGTATGCTGTAATAGCTTCCCTCAGGGCTGAGTTGGCTGCAACTCCGCCTGCAAGGGCTATCCTGTTCACACCGGTTTGCCGGGATGCCCTGATAAGATTTGCAATAAGGATTTCAACTATCGTAAATTGCAATGAGGCACAAAGGTCATTAATATTTCTTTCGAGGAATCCGGGATCTATTTTTTGCCTGTCACGCAAAAAATAGAGGAATGAGGTTTTCAGTCCACTGAAACTGTAATCGAGTCCTCGCACCGAAGGCCGGGGAAACCTGAATGCCTGCGGGTTGCCGTCCCTGCTGTATCTGTCTATCCTGGGCCCGCCGGGATATTGTATTCCCATGACTTTGGCACATTTATCAAAAGCCTCACCGGCCGCATCATCAGTAGTTTGCCCGAGAACCTCCATGTCAAGATGATCCCTTACCATAACCAGCTGGGTATGCCCGCCTGAAACGAGAAGACAGAGAAACGGGAAAGAGGGAAACTTTTGCTGGTTATTCTGTTCCCTTATAAAATGCACGAGAATGTGGGCATGAAGATGGTTCACCTCAACAAGGGGAATATTTCTGGCAAGTGCAAAACCTTTTGCAAATGATGCTCCAACAAGCAGTGACCCCATCAATCCCGGACCCTTTGTAAACCCTACTGCAGAAACTTCATCCCTGGTAATACCGGCTTCTCTGAGAGCAAGCTCCACCACTGGAACAATATTCTGCTGATGAGCCCTGGATGCAAGTTCCGGGACAACCCCCCCATATCTCCTGTGAACATCCTGACCGGCAATGACATTTGACCTTATTACTCCGTCAGCAATAACCGCTGCAGAAGTATCATCGCAGGATGACTCAATTCCAAGAATAATTAATGACATTATTGTTCATTAAATTAGCTATATATAAACTTTTTTTTATTTATTTTCGTTTGATTAGAAAATCCAAAGTTATCAAAAAATTATACAAGGCAGCAGCCATCATTGCACTGATTATTCTGGCCCTTCCTACAGGAGCATTTATTCTTGTACAGTTGCCTGCAGTGCAAACCCATCTGACACGGCAAATTGCAAAACAGGTCTCAAGAAACCTTAATGCAAAATTTGAGGTGGGGAGGGTAGATATTGTTTTTTTTAACAGGCTGTTATTAAGAGACATATACATAGAAGACCAGAAAGGTGACACCTTAATGAAAGCTGCAAGACTTTCTGCAACGGTCCAGCAACTTAACAGGACAAAAAGGTCTATTGTATTTAATCAGATCATGCTCCATGATGCAGAGATTAATTTACGTTCTGATGCAGATTCAGTACTGAACCTGCAGTTCATTATTGATGCCGTAGGATCTGAAGATACAGCAAAGACCAGGTGGGACATTGCAATTAACGCTGTAAATTTCACAAACTCAAAACTTTCATTCAGGAGGCATGAACCTGAAATCAGGGAATACGGGATTAATTTTCAGGATATCGAACTCAGCCGCTTTAACCTTCTGGCAAACAAAATACACACTACTGCAGATTCGGTGCATTTCAATATCATGTACCTGAACTTTACTGAAAAAAGCGGGTTCCGCCTTGATCATTTTACCTCTGAAAACAGCATATCATCCTCGGGAATAGATGTCAGGAACCTGAAGATACTCACTCCGGGATCAAGGCTGGACCTTGATCATTATAACATGAATTTCAAAGGCTTTGAAGCTTTTCGCGATTTTGTAAGCCGTGTTGCCATCAACAGCAGTTTCAACCATTCTGTAATCAGATTTAAGGATATCTCCTATTTTGCAAAGGGACTTAAAGATTTTGACCAGGAAGTTACAATGTCAGGAGAGGTTACAGGCAGAATAGATAACCTTAAAGGCAGCGGCATACATATCACTGGCTTTCAGGAAACTTCGCTGGTGGCCGACTTCAATATGATCGGACTGCCTGATTTTGATGAAACATTCATCTTTCTTGATCTTGAAAATTTAACCTCTTCAGCCGGAGACATCCTGAAAATTGTCAGGTCCGGTCCGGATGGGCCGGAGGAGAACCTCCAGGCAAGCTTGTCAGCTTTGGGCGAGCTCTCCTACAAGGGAAAGTTTACCGGATTTATTGACGATTTTGTTGCATACGGACAGCTTACCACCGGCCTGGGGACCCTCATCACAGACATTTCTTTGCAGCCTGATGCTGACAATATATTGAACTTCAACGGCAGGCTGAATGCAGTTCATTTCGATGCCGGGTCACTTGCCGCATCTGATCAGATTGGCAGAATTACCTTTAGCGCAGGAATTAACGGGCAAATATCAACTCATTCAGGGATTTATGCAAATCTGGACGGGATCATAGATTCCGTGCAACTCTTTGACTATACATACCGGTACGTTCAGCTTGAAGGAGAGCTGAATGAAAGAAATTTCAGGGGATCAGCGTATATCAATGATCCCAATCTTGTGCTTGAGTTTCTTGGCACTATCAACCTTACTGAAGAGATCCCGGAGTTTGATTTCACAGCCAATGTATCCGGAGCACGCCTTTATGACCTTAAACTGCAGAAAGAAGACCCTGACCTGATGGTTTCTTTTTTTTCAACGGCTAACTTCGAAGGGAATAATATTGATAACCTGAATGGAAGGATCAGCCTGGTTAACGCAGTTTTCAAAAGCAGGGACCAGATCCTTGAAGTTGATAATGTAAGTCTGGAAGCAACCGGTGCTGAGAGCACAAGAAATATCATCCTCTCTTCAAACCTTGCAGATGCACGAATTTCCGGCAACTACGAATTTGCCACAATCGCCAGATCTTACAGTCAGTTCGTAAACCATTTCATACCGTCCTATGCAATTGAATCAAGCCAGTATCCTGAACCTACCGGCAATAGTTTCACCTTTGAAGTTCAAATAAAAGATATAGAGGAATTTACAGAGTTTTTTACCCCCGAATTATATATTGCTTCAGGCACCTATATCAGGGGTATATATGACCCCTCGTCCTTTATTTCTGAAATAACCGGGTTTACAGAGAAATTACAGATAAATCGCA
The DNA here is from genome assembly GCA_007132365.1 of Bacteroidales bacterium. GTDB lineage: Bacteria > Bacteroidota > Bacteroidia > Bacteroidales > PUMT01 > PXAP01. The sequence continues at coordinate 5,740 of SLOS01000030.1, forward strand.
ACACATTCCATAATCTTAATCTTGACACCAGTTCAGGTGATACGGTTTTTCAAATAAATTCCAGCGCAGACAGAATAATTTTAGCCAGCCGTTACGAATTGGAAAACATCAGTCTCACCTCGGGAATCCTTAATGACAGTATTGGCATCAAACTCGGATGGGACAATAAAGATAAGCTTACCTATAAGGGATCTCTTATGGCTTCGGTAAATTTTGAAAAGAATCCGGGGAAGAAGATGCCACTGGCATTTATTGACCTGTATCCTTCCAGCATAATAATTGCAGATTCTTTATGGCAAGTTTCCAAAAGCAGAATGCGAATTGATACAACATCCTTCGAAATTGAGAATTTTGTTTTCGGCATGGACGGTCAGAGCTTTCAATTAGACGGTAAAATTTCAGAAGCTCCCTGTGACTCACTGCATTTTGTCTTCAAAAACCTGGACCTTCAGAACATTGAATTAATTACCTCACTGGCCAATTTTCATGCAGGAGGTATTGTTAACGGTTATGCAAGCCTTTCTGATTTATATGAAAACCCTGTATTCAAAACAGATCTGGGAATAGATGAACTCACAATGAATAACCAGGATTTCGGTAATATGTCCATTTTAAGCGAATGGGATAATACCACCCGGAGCATCAATATTCATACTTTCAGTAACAGGGGGGATGACCGGATCATAAATATCGAAGGCAGATACCTACCGGATGGAGGCATGCTTGATTTTAAACTTCAACTGAATAAAATAAATCTACGCACTCTCGACGGATACCTTGACGAAGTTTTTGCCAACCTGAGGGGTATTGCAACCGGAGAACTTAAACTGGAGGGCAATATCCGGCAACCTTTGGTTAACGGAAACCTTCTTTTACAAAAAACCTCCTTTACGGTTGACTACTTAAACACACAGTATAATTTCACCCATGAGGTAAAGATCAGCAATAACGAAATTATTTTCGATGATCTTGTTATATATGATATCAACCATAATACCTGCAGGGCCAACGGAAGGATAACCAGCAACTATTTCCGCGATTTTGCACTTAACATAAACCTTTACCCGGAACGTTTCATGGCACTGAATACCCTGGAAAAAGACAATGACCTCTTCTACGGGCGTGTATTTGCCAGCGGAGTTGTAAATATTACAGGACCCACCGATAATATTACAATAAATATTGCCGCCCGAACCAACAGAAACACGCGGTTCTTTATACCTCTACAAAAAAGCAGTGAATTGCGTGACCTGCATTTCCTTAACTTTACCGGGGGGTCATCTATTGAGACAGATCAGGCTCAGGAAACGGAAACCAGGAGATACGAAGTCGACCTGACGGGAATTGAGCTTAATTTCGATCTGGATGTTACCCCGGACGCAGAAGTGCAGATAATATTTGATTCAACAATTGGCGATATTATCCGTGGCAGAGGCAGTGGTTCATTTAAAATCGGGATTAATTCGCTGGGGCAGTTCAACATGTTCGGAGAATATATTATAGACCGGGGAGATTATTTATTCACCCTTCAAAATGTTATTAATAAGCGATTTGACATTGAGCGGGGAGGAAGGATATCATGGAGCGGCAACCCTGCCGATGCAAATGTCGACCTTAAGGCGGTTTACCGGGTCAGGGCATCTCTGAGACCAATACTCGGAGATTTAGGCAGTGCAGTAGCCAGCGATTTCAGACGTCCTGTTGAGTGTCATATTATTTTAAGAAACAAGCTTATGTCACCCGATATAAGATTTGAAATAGAACTCCCGTCAGCCGACCAGGAAATAAGAAGTTATGTGGAAGCCAGCCTGAATACCGAAGAAAAAAGAAACCGGCAGTTTCTCGCACTCCTGGTTTTAAGCAGTTTCCTGCCCGATCAGGGTAGTGCAGGTCCCGACAGGGCAAGCAGCCTCGGGACAAGTGCCACCGAAGCCGGTATCAATACGGTGAGTGAATTTTTCTCCAACCAGCTCAGCAACTGGCTCTCGCAGGTCAGCCGCGACGTCAATTTTGGAGTCAACTGGAGGCCCGGTGATGAAATAACCCCCGATGAGGTTGAACTGGCCCTTTCAACACAGTTACTCAACGACCGGATCAGCATAAACGGTCATGTTGATGTTGCAGGCCGGCAAACAAATACCAGCAATATTGTAGGAGATTTCGACGTTGATATAAAGCTGAACCGGAGCGGAAAACTAAGGCTAAAAGCATTCACAAGGGCAAATGACAACCTGATCAGGCCGCATCTTTCGCCGTATACTCAGGGAGTGGGATTATTTTACAGGGAAGAGTTCGACAGCTTTGAGGAGTTGATGAACAGGTACTGGAACAGGGTATTTTCAAACAATAATAGAGAAGAGGAATAAAACATCCCCATCAAATTATGTATAACTAATATAGATTTTAAGAAAAAGATATTAACCATGGGGGTTCGACGGATCTGAAACACTCAATTACCTTGATATGCGTTAATATCGTATTGTTAAATCATTAGCGTTTTATAATTTGTACTAGTCAAATGATTGATGTAATTTTGGCAAATTGTATTTTAAACCTGACATTTAAATAACAATAAATAATATCTCAACGTTTTAATAAATCTCAACAATTCCGTTAATATGAGCAACTTGATTTTACTCCAGATCAGCCTCTCAGAAAATCTGAATAATCTGGAACCTATGCAGCAGGGTGAACTAACCATGTCATACTGGGAACTGGCCTTCAAGGGTGGATGGGTTATGATCCCTATTTTGGTTTTGTCGATCGTAGCAGTATACATCTTTTTTGAACGTTATTTTGCCATTAAAAAAGCAGAAAAGGTAGATTTTAATTTCATGAACAAGATAAAGGATTACATACACGATGATAAAATAGACTCAGCAATTACCCTGTGCCAGTCCTCCGAAAACCCTGTCGCAAAAATGATAGAAAAAGGTATCAGCAGGATCGGCAGGCCTCTTAATGACATAAATGCAGCCATTGAAAATGTAGGAAAACTTGAAATATATAAACTTGAGAAAGGTTTGCCCACCCTTGCAACCGTTGCCGGTGCAGCACCCATGATTGGTTTTTTGGGAACAGTAATGGGGATGATACGGGCATTTTATGATATGTCAAATGCAGGAGCCAATATAGATGTTTCACTATTATCCAGTGGTATATATACAGCTATGATCACCACAATGGCAGGGCTTATGGTAGGGATTGTAGCATTTCTGGCCTACAATGCGCTTGTAGCCAAAGTTGAAAAAGTAGTCTTCAGGCTTGAGGCAAATACCACCGAGTTCATGGACCTGCTCAATGAACCTGTTAATTAACATTGTACAGAAAAAGGCAGGAAAATTTTATTAAATCTAATAATTGCCAAAAATGTCATTGCGTTCCAGAAATAAAATCCAGGCAGGCTTTAGTATGTCAGGAATGACTGATATAGTATTCCTTCTGCTTATTTTTTTCATGATCACCTCAACACTTATTGCACCAAATGCCCTTAAACTCCTTCTGCCGCAAAGTGCACACCAGACAATGGCAAATCCGATAACTACGGTGTCCATTACAAGAAATTATGAGTATTATGTGGAAACCACGCAGGTAGATATCGCAGATTTGGAACGGGTTTTGCAGGAAAGATTGGCAGGAGAAACTGAACCGACAATTTCGCTTCACGTGGACCGCAGTGTTCCTATGGAACAGGTTGTAAGAGTAATGAATATTGCCAAAGATAACAGATACAGGTTAATACTGGCAACAAGCGCCAGATGATATGTGGGAGTTTTTCGAAAATAATAGAAGAGGGATTATCGGCACCACAATTTTTCATGTGGCAATAGCCCTCATTATTATTTTTCTTGGTTTCTCAACCCCACTGCCACTTCCCGGAGAAGAAGGGATAATAATAAATTTCGGGACAGATGATGAGGGGCTGGGTTATACCCAGCCGCAAAGGCAGGAGGCCGCTCGCCCCGTACCCACTCCCCCGCCCGTGAGTGAACCTGAGGCTGTAGAAGAAATCATTACCCAGGACATGGAAGAGGCACCCTCCCTGCCCGTGCCCCAACCAGAAGAGATCAGGCAACCCGAGCCCGTTCAGCCTGTAGAACAACCACAGCCCGCTCCACCGGAAGAAACTGTACCCGAGGAAGTAGCCGAAGAGGTTCCTGAAAGAAGGCCAAATCCGAATGCCCTTTTCCCGGGCAGAACGACAACCGGGGATACCGGTACCAGCGAAGGTGAAACAACCGGCCCCGGAAACCAGGGGAGGGAAACAGGAGCATCCGATTCACCGCACAGAACAGGAGGTGATACCGGAAGCCCGGACGGTATATCCTTCAGCCTTGCCGGCAGGAACCCAACATCCCTGCCATTGCCGGTTTACAGACATCAGGTGGAGGGCACTGTTGTAGTGGAAGTTACCGTAAACCGCAATGGTGATGTAACCAATGCCAGACCTGGAGTGCGCGGTTCAAATACTACAAATATTAATCTGATGAATGCGGCCCAAAGGGCAGCTGAACGAGCCAAATTCAATGTAGATCCTGGTGCTCCGGCTTCTCAGAGGGGTACCATTACCTACCATTTCATTCTTCAATAATACCCGATAATCCTTACCATGCAAATTTGGGAAATTTGCCCATCATATTATTGACTTTCTGCTTTACAACTTCAATAACTGTTTCATCGGAAATATTCATTATAACCTGATCAATCAGTTCAACAATTTTCATCATATCTTCCTCTTTCATTCCTCGTGTCGTAACAGCCGGGGTCCCAATCCTTATTCCCGATGTCTGAAAGGGTGAGCGGTCATCAAATGGCACCATGTTCTTATTTAAAGTAATATCAGCTTTAACGAGGGTATTTTCCACCACCTTGCCTGATATTCCGGGAACTTTGGTGCGCAGATCTATCAACATTGAATGGTTGTCGGTCCCTCCGGAAATCACTTTATATCCCTTCTCAGTAAAAGTACCCGACATTACTGCAGCATTCCTTTTTACCTGAAGCATATAATTTCTGAAATTATCCGATAAAGCCTCTTCAAAGGCAACAGCTTTAGCGGCTATTATATGTTCAAGAGGTCCGCCCTGGGTGCCGGGGAATACAGCCGAATCAAGAATCTGCGACATCATTTTCACTTCCCCCTTTGGCGTTTTCAGTCCCCATGGATTTTCAAAATCGCTGCCCATGATTATTATTCCTCCCCGGGGGCCGCGAAGTGTTTTGTGAGTTGTGGAAGTAACAATATGGCAGTGGGGAAATGGGTTGTTGAGTATTCCCTTAGCTATAAAACCGGCAGGATGTGCAATATCTGCCATAAGTAAAGCTCCCGCAGTGTCGGCGATCTCCCGCATTCTTTTATAGTCCCAGTCCCTCGAATAAGCCGAGGCCCCGGCAATTATCAGTTTTGGTTTCTCTTTAATCGCCTGCCGCTCCATCATATCATAATCCACCAGCCCGGAATCCTTTTTCACCTCATAAGCTACCGGTTTGTAAAGTATTCCGGAAAAGTTTACAAATGACCCATGTGTAAGATGCCCGCCATGTGACAGATCAAGACCAAGAAAAACATCTCCCGGTTTCAATACCGCCAGCATTACCGCAGCATTTGCCTGGGCCCCGGAATGTGGTTGCACGTTGGCATATCCGGCATTGAATAACTTTTTGACCCTTTCTATGGCCAGTTGTTCAACCTCATCAATGAATTGACATCCTCCGTAATATCTCTTCCCGGGATAACCTTCGGCATATTTATTGGTCAGGCACGAGCCCATTGCTTCCATAACCTGGTTGCTTACAAAGTTTTCAGAAGCTATAAGTTCTATACCCTCCAACTGCCTTTTATCTTCTTTGCCTATCAAATCAAAGATTATGGTGTCTCTTTCCATACTGTATTAATTTTGGATGTTTTTCAGGATTAAATTTTACAACGCGAAAATACATTATTTGTATTTAATAAATGCATTATTACCCCGGTCAACGGTAAAAACCATGGGGACTTTTAAAAAAATGGAGGGATGGTATAACTGTCAGTCACCAATATGACGGTAAACGACTTCCATAAACAGATCCAGATCTATCGGTTTGGAGACATATTCGTCACAACCTGATTGCAGGCAGCGGTCCCTGTCCCCCGCCATAGCATAGGATGTATATGCAATAACAGGTATTGAGGGCTCAAGGGCCTTGACCTGCCTTGTAAGCTCCAGTCCGTCAACCCCCGGAAGCTGTATATCCATGATGATCATGTCGGGAAGCTCTTCTTTTTTGATATATTTCATCAGTTCCCTGCCATTAGTAAAATGCTTAAGAAATACCTTGTGGCGGGAAAGAAGCTCTTCGATCAATTGAAAACTGGGAAGATCATCATCGACGACAAAGATCCGCTTGTTTAAAATCTTATCGTTCATCCTGTAGAATTATTGTTAGCACCAAATCAAATATAGTACTTTTTTTTAAATACTCGCATCTATGGTATATTAGTCGGATGAAAACTGCAGGAGTATCTTCCGGTATGCTGAAAATATTTTGGATTTTGAGATAAATCCAACATACTTCATATTATCCAGGACCGGGAGGTTCCAGGCACCTGAATCTTCGAATTTTCTCATAACAGATTCCATATTCTCATTCGCTGATACTGTTTCAGGAGGGATATGCATTATATCCATTACCCTGACTTTATCGTACTGTGCCGGCTTGAATATTATTTCACGAATATTATCAAGCAGTACGATACCTAAAAGGTAATTATCCTCATCAACAACAGGAAAAATATTCCGTCTCGATTTGGAGACGATCCTGACAAGTTCTCCAAGGGTGGCTTCCGGATGAACTGTTTTCAGATCGGTCTCAATTACCGGACCCATCTTCATAAGTGTCAGGACTGCCCTGTCCTTGTGATGGGTAATCAATTCTCCCTTTGCAGCAAGCCTTTTAGTATAGATGGAATGCGGTTCAAAATACATTATTGTTATATAGGCTATCGTTGAAGTAATAATAAGTGGAATGAACAATTCATACCCTCCCGTGATTTCAGCAATCAAAAAAATTGCCGTAAGTGGCGCATGCATCACACCTGCCATTACTCCTGCCATTCCAACCAGGGCAAAATTCCGTTCCGAAACATTTATAAAAGTAAAGTTATTGATCAGAATTGCTGCAACAAAGCCTGTAACACCACCCATATAGAGGGAAGGGGCAAAAATCCCCCCCACTCCACCGCTACCTGTGGTAGCTGCCATCGCGATAACTTTGAAAAAGAGTATAAAAATAAGAAAGCCCAGAAAAATCCAGTAGTTATCCCTCATATTTGCTATCAGGCTGCCGGCAGCAATTTCAGTTGCATCACCTCCAAGCAATTCTCTGAGTGTGCCGTAACCCTCTCCGTAAAGGGGAGGAAACAGATAGATCAGCAGTCCGAGCAAAGCTCCACCGTAAAATAACCGATGATAAGGGCTTGATATCTTATTCAATCTTGACTCAACTTTTAATGAACCCCATGTAAAATAATAGGATACCAGTCCGGTAATTACACCCAGAAGAATGTACCATGGAATATTCCCTATAAGAAATGGCTCATGAAGGGTAAAATAGAATACTGCTCCCTTGCCAAGCAGCAGTGTTGCAATAGTAGCTGCTGTTACCGCTGATATCAACAAGGGAATTATTGCCCACATGGTAAGATCAAGCATCAGTACCTCAAGGCTGAAAATCATGGCTGCAATGGGTGATTTAAATATACCGGCAATTGCACCGGTAGCTCCGCAGGCGATCAACAGCGTAATAGTTTTATAGTTAAGCTTCAAAAATCTGCCCAGATTGGACCCAATAGATGCTCCTGTAAGTACAATCGGAGCTTCAAGGCCCACTGATCCGCCAAATCCGACTGTCATAGTGCTGGCGACCATTGAGGAATAAGAGTTATGCGGAGCCAGAACTGAATCTTTCCTGGAAATGGCATGAAGCACTTTTGAAACACCATGAGAAATATTATCCCTGATAACATACCTTGCAAAAACCACTGTCAGAAAAATACCTGCAGCAGGAAATGCAAGATATATCAGGTTACCGGTTTCCGGCGCCAGCCTGCCGGTAAGGAATTCATTCGTATAATAAACGGTATTCTTCAGCAATACAGCTGCCAGTCCGCTAAGAATTCCAATTATCAGACTGAGGCTCAGCAGGAGCTGGCGATGCCGCAGGTTGCTGATCACCCATAAAAGTATCCTTGATATTATAGTCTCTTTTTTCATCCAGTCACAAAAATACAATTTAGTTTGAGATAATTGAATTAACCACAGAACCTTCGGTAATCCCGGGCAAGTATGTTGTTTATTCTGTCTATTTTTGTATGCACCTGTCATGTTGCCGGGTTATACAAAATATGGCCGATAAAAGGATGTGATGATTTAATGGTCCAGTAATAAAAACCTATATGATCAAATTTACCAGAAGGGTCCTTGATAACGGACTGAAAGTGATTGTGCACGGGGACAACTCGACCCCTCTCGCTGTTGTCAGCCTGCTTTACGATGTCGGATCAAAGGACGAGAACGAAGAAAAGACTGGTCTGGTCCACCTGCTGGAACATCTTATGTTTGGGGGGTCTCTGAATATCCGCTCATATGACAGGGAGGTACAGAAGGCAGGAGGAGAGAATAATGCATTTACAAGCAATGACATAACCAACTATTATATTAAACTGCCTGCAGCAAATCTTGAGACCGGGCTCTGGCTGGAATCAGACCGTATGCTGGGTCTGAATTTTACTAAAAAGGGACTTGAAATACAAAAGAGTGTTGTTATTGAAGAATACAAACAAAGATACCTGAACCAGCCCTACGGTGACACATGGCTGTTGCTGCGACCTCTTGCCTATAAGAAACACCCTTACAGATGGCCGGTTATAGGCAGCGATATCAGCCATATTGAAAATATAACACTTGATGAGATCAGGCAATTTCATAATGATTACTATTGCCCTTCCAATGCAATACTTTCAATAACAGGAAATATTGATGAGGACCACTGCCTGGAACTTGCCGGGAAATGGTTCGGCACAATAGAAAAAAGAAAAAGCACTGTCCGCAGCCTTCCTGCTAAACCAACGCAGAAAGAGGCGAGAAAACTTGAAGTAACCCGCAATGTGCCATATCATGAAATAATAAAATCATTTCATATGAGCAGCAGAGACCACCCTGATTACTTCACAGCAGACCTTATATCCGATCTCCTCGCAGGGGGTAAGTCATCAAGACTTTACAGAAAACTTGTAATGGACACAAAACTTTTCAGTAATATAAATTCATATATCACGGGGGACCTGGATCCGGGACTTTTTATTATAAAGGGCAGGCTCTCGGAAGGAGTAGAAATGTCCCGGGGACAAGACGAAATCTTAAATGAGATACAGGCTTTCATCTCACAACCACCCGGCAAAAAAGAACTTGATAAGGTAAAAAACAAGCTGGAGGCCACAAGGCAATATACTCACAGTGATATCCTGAATAAAGCTACAGATCTGAGCTATTATGAACTTATGGGAGATGCAGCCATACTGAATGATGAGATTGAAAAGTACAAAAACGTTAACGCATATCATATCAGTGAGTTAGCCAGGTCAATTTTTGATCAGGCTAACTCCTCCACCCTTTTATATCACTCAAATCAATAACACAATAAAAGTTGGACAGAAGCAAAGTACCATTAAAGGCAAAGGAGATCAAAACCGGCAATATTGAACCTGATGTTGTCAGGCTTGGAAACTCGGTTCCCATTTATATGATCCATGCAGGTAGTCAGCCGGTTATCAAAATTGACCTGATATTCAAAGCAGGGTCCTGGTGGCAGTCAAAACCTCTCGTGGCATCCACAGCAAATGCCATGCTTATGGAAGGGACCTCAGGATATTCAGGTGAAGAGATTGCAGAAAAGATTGATTATTACGGATCATATCTTAACCCTTATTCTGACAGGGATCATGCTTTTATAAGCATCTACTCCCTGACAAAGCATCTGGATATAATTCTGCCTCTATTGTCGGAGATCATAAAAACCCCTTCATTCCCTGAAAAGGAACTACAGAATTACCTTGAAAGACGCAAGCAGGCTTATATGGTTGAAAAAACCCGTGTCACAAGTCTGGCGAGGGAAAAGTTTTCTTTTGCCCTCTATGGCCCGAACCATCCTTACGGGCAGCAACTGACTGTATCGGACTTTAATAATATCAACAGGGAGGACCTTGAAGAATTCCACAAAAAATTCTACCTGTCCGGGAATTTGAGCATAATTGTTTCCGGAAGGTACAATGAAAAAGATCTTGCAAGGAAGATGGAAGATCTTTTCGGGGACGCGGACTGGCAATCAGGGGAGATGATTGAGAAGGTAGATCCGGAAAAACGAGCCTCCTGTAATATGAGAATTTTAATTCCAAAAGAAGATGCTGTGCAATCGGCGTTACGCGTAGGCAGGGAACTATTTAACACGACAGACCCTGAATATACAGGAATGCTGGTACTAAACAACATTCTGGGCGGACATTTTGGTTCGCGTCTTATGCAGAATATCCGTGAAAAAAAAGGATACACCTATGGTATCGGGTCAGTTATGGTAAGCCTCAGAAACAGTGGATTTATGGCTATAGTTTCCGAGGTTGGGACAGGTTACTGGAATGCAGCACTTAAAGAGATATCCAAAGAATTGGATAAACTTCGCAGTAAACCGGTTCCGCGCAGTGAGCTTGAAATCACCAGGAGTCATATGCTCGGAGAGGTTCTCAGAGGATTCGACGGCCCTTTTGCATGGTCAGAAAGCATAAAGAGCCTGATTGAGCAGGATCTGGATGCAGGCTACTATCAAAGACTATCTGATACCATCCTTAATATCAGTCCCCGACAACTCCATGAACTTGCAGAAAGGTATCTGTCGCCTTCTGACATGTATGAAATTATTGCCGGAAACACCGGAAAATCCGGTTGATATCCATGTCGATAAAAAAGTATGAGTACAAGCAAAATGAGTCACAAAATTGATTAATTTTGTCTCTCAGCGAATAATAAGATGAAGTTTTTACGTTTTAAAAATTGATAAGAAGGATAGGATAAACTGAACCCCAAATCTGATAAAAAGTCCAATAACGATAATTGGAAAGTATACGGGTTCAGCTGGAAGTCAACCAGGCTATGGGAAAAAGGAGAGTGTAACCAAATGAAGATTCAGACCGAAGAAGAAATAAAGAGTATTGATGACCGTTTTAACGATCTTCTTGATCATTGTCAGCATATCACTGAGCCTGACGATTTAGATATGATCAGGAAAGCATTCAGGTTTGCCAATGAGGCTCACAGGAATATGAGGCGTAAATCGGGGGAGCCTTATGTTATTCATCCACTGGCAGTCAGCAAAATTGTTGCATACGAAATAGGTCTGGGCACGAAATCAATTACCTCAGCGCTACTGCACGATGTGGTTGAGGATACTGAATACTCCCTTGAAGATATAAACCTCAATTTTGGCGAGGAAATCGCCATGATTATTGACGGACTTACCAAGATAGCAGGCGTTTTTGATAAGAAATCCTCAATTCAGGTAGAGAATTTCAGAAAACTTCTCCTTACACTTTCAAACGATGTACGGGTAATCCTTATTAAACTGGCTGACAGGCTTGATAATATGAGAACGCTTGAATCCCTTCCCCGAAACAAACAACTCAAGGTTGCCGGAGAGACCAGTTTTCTTTTTGCCCCGCTTGCTCACAGACTAGGACTTTATACAATAAAAACCGAGCTTGAAGACCTCGCCCTGAAGTATCAGAATCCGAAAATATATCATGAGATACTGCAAAAGATAAAAGACAGTGAAAAAAAGAGAGTTCTCTTTATAAACAAATTTGCCCTGCCCATTATTGAAAAGTTGAACGAACACAACATTAACTTTGACATTAGCGGAAGACCAAAATCGATAAATTCTGTCTACAGCAAAATGCAGATGAAAAAGGTCAAATTTGAAGAGATTTATGATCTTTTTGCCATCAGGGTGGTCTTTGAACCCAACCCACAAATTCCTGAAAAGGTACAATGCTGGAACATATATTCGCTCATTACAGATATCTACATGCCCAAACCGGAAAGGATAAGGGACTGGGTAAGTACTCCCAAAGCTAATGGATATGAAGCTCTGCACGGAACCGTTATGGGACCAAACGGTAAATGGGTGGAGGTGCAGATCCGGACCACAAGGATGAATGATATAGCCGAAAGGGGATTTGCAGCACACTGGAAATATAAAAACAACGGACAGGGTGAATCCGAACTCGATAAATGGATAAAAAGAATCAGGGAACTGCTTAATAACCAAAACAGTGACGCCCTGGAGTTTATTGATGAATTCAAGCTGAACCTTTTCGCCTCTGAAATACTCGTTTTTACACCAAAAGGCCGGATAGTCACCCTCCCAAAGAACGCAACAGTTATTGACTTTGCATATGAAATCCATACTGAAATAGGCAATAAAGCCATAGGGGCAAAAGTTAACCAGAAACTTGTTCCCCTCAGCCATGAGCTGGCCAGTGGCGATCAGGTTGAAGTTCTTACCTCAGACAGTCAGCGTACACAGAGAGAATGGCTTGAACATGCCATAACCGCCAAAGCCAAGTCCAGTATCAAGAGCTCACTTAAAGCAGAAACCAAGATAAGATCAGAAAGCGGCAAGAAGATCCTGGAAGAAAAACTCAGGGAGATCAGCCTTCATCCAAACTCTAGGATAATAAAAAAGCTTATTGACGGATATGATGCCTTGAACAAAGAAGATCTTTATCTGAAGATTGGCGGAGGAATCATCTCTCTTGACAATATAAAAAAGGTCCTGAAAAAAAATACCAAAAACAAGTGGATAAGGTATTGGGAGCTTACTTACAGTAAAAACCTGCAAAGAGGGAAAAAACAGATAGAAGTTCAAAAAAATATCCCTAAAATAGACCCCGGAAAACCCATTGTTATAAGGGAAGGTATAGATGAACCCGGAAAAAACTACAGGATCGCAAAATGCTGCAATCCGATACCCGGAGACGATATAGTCGGATATAAAAGTCCCAATGAAACAATCATAATACATTCATCCAACTGCCCTACTGCCACCAAGCTTATGTCCAGCCACGGCAACCTTATTGTCTCCACAAAATGGACCAGCCATA
>SLOS01000301.1 GCA_007132365.1 Bacteroidales bacterium
GTGTTGCCGGACACCTCTGTTGTCAGCTCCGAGATATTCAGCGGATCGCTTATATCCCATACCCTGGTTCCCGTACCTGCATTTCCCAGCCTGAACTCTGTTACCTGACCTTCGTTCACAGATTCTATATCTCTGAAATGAATCTGGCTGCCGGTCATGATAAGGGACCGTCTTACATTGAGAATCAGATAATCGAGCCAGCCTTCAGCAGAGGCTGTGGTCTGGGCATATTGCACCGTGAGGTCTGTGCGGTCGCCGGCAACATTGAAACTTGTTATTCCCTCCCGGACCGCCGCGTAGTCAGAAACATAACTGCCCGGGTTTACAGACGGTAAATTCAGTTGATCTATTGAAAGGGAGTTGTGTATTAATGTAAAGGAGGTGGCTACCGGCGATCTTGATGCAGTACGCCATTTAAGCCTGGCCTGCCTGCCGGTAACAATATTGGGAAAGGTGAATGAAAAATCGTAGGATGTCTTTACTTTAAAATGTTCACCGAACCAATCCCTGCCTGATTTAATAAGGTTGACCAGTTCCTCCTCATGTAGGTCAAAATCATCAAACTCATCAACATAAACCTCCGGTGGGCCTGAAGGATTATCCTTTTGTTCAATCCTGTTTTTCCCGGAAACTGATGAAGTAATGAAATAATAACTTCCTTCGGAATAAAGATGTCGCTCGTGCTCAAACATTCCGCTTGCCGTGTTGTAGTCCCAGCTTACCCGCCCCTGGCCGTAGAAAAGGATGTAATCCCCCTGGCCGAATGTGCCGTCAGAACCTTTGCTTATATATATCCTGTTTTCAATAAGATCGTCAGGTCTGGGCTGATTGTTCATTTTCGGGAGCATACGGTTGCCGTTGCCGTATATTCTGACATTGGCTGGTGATTCTAATCCCATTTGCACAAGATCATTGTATGTCAGCCTGTAAATACCGTCCTCAGTTGTCTTTATCATCACCCATTTGCCGCTGCTCAATACGGAATTGGAGGTATAACTCCGTTTTAACCGGGGCTTCAATGATTTAATCTCCGTTTCCGGCTCCCTGAACCTGTAAGAGAAAGAGATAAGCTTTTCAGGGGTGCCGGTGACCGGGTTCAGGCGAACAGGTACAAAGGATACCTGCAGTGCAGGCTGGCCGCGTGTAATAACCCATTCCTGTTCCAGTATGATTTCATTATTCAGCAATTCCGGACTGGTAAAAACAGCAGCTTCATGATCATCCAGAACTGCAAACCGAACTTCCGTAAGTTCAATAAAGCTGTGCGGGTAATAATCTGATGAAAAAATCAGTTTATTGTAAACCGGCAGTTCAGGATCTTTACCTGGGTATCCGGTCCGGTCGAAGAAATGGACAGGTTCCTGCAGATCAAATCCGGCGGTCTTTTTATCATGATCAGCAGTATCGCCTGGCTGGTACCAAAGTATTTTATTTCCGGGGTAGATTGTTTGTGCACAAACCGGCATATAAGCAAGGAAGACAAGACATACGAGAATTCTGTTCATACCGGCATGGCATTATAAAATAGCATTACCGGCAAACGGGAAAAGCACAAAATCCGTATATTTTGCCGGGATAGGCGATAAATTTGTGAAAATTTTTAATCAAACGGAAACATATTTGCTATTATTGTCGTAAAACATTGAGCATTGATAAACATAACAGGTGTAAATCCAATTTTTAGGACTTTTTTTCGTTACATTTATTATGTTCGTGTATGCATCGTAAGTTTGAATTTAAAATAATAACACATGAAATTAAAGAGCATTTTTTCGCTTGTCGTATTGTCAGCTATAATTACTTCCTGCGGATTACTCGGAGGAGGAAGCACTGATGTATCTTCCACTACCGGATGGCGTTATAACGACCCGGAAATGGGAGGCTTCGAGGTTAAGGCACTGTACGAGCAGGAAACCGGCCCCGGGCTTGTATTCATTGACGGAGGCACTTTTACCATGGGCCGGACCCAGGAAGATGTAATGTATGACTGGAACAACATGCCAAGGAGGGTCAGCGTAAGTTCATTTTACATGGATGAGACCGAAGTAAGCAATGTTGATTACAGGGAGTATCTTCACTGGATCAGAAGGGTATATATTGATTATCCGGAGGTATACAGGAATGCTCTTCCCGACACCACGGTATGGAGAAGTCCCCTCGGATACAATGAGCCCTATGTGGAGACCTATTTCAGGCATCCCGCCTTCAATGATTATCCTGTTGTAGGTGTCAACTGGTTGCAGGCAAATGACTACTGCATCTGGAGAACTGACCGGGTGAACGAGATGATCCTGATACGTGAGGGAATTCTTGACTGGGATCCAAACCAGATCAATGAGAACAACTTTAATACTGATGCATATCTTGCCGGACAATATGAGGGACTCGTGCTTCAGAACCTTCCCAGCCTTGCTCCGGAAGGCGGAGAGCGCCGGGTACAGTTCGAAGATGGGATGCTTCTTCCCAAATACCGTCTCCCGACAGAGGCTGAATGGGAATTTGCTGCTCTCGGACTGATTGGTAATACTTATGAAGAGCGGATATACGGCAGGAGAATATATCCATGGGACGGCCATCATACAAGAAATGATTCCAGGAGGCACCTCGGCCAGATGAGGGCCAACTTTGTCCGCGGCCGCGGCGACTACATGGGTGTGGCTGGATTTCAGCATGAAGATTCAGAGATAACAGCCCCGGTCAGGTCTTACTGGCCCAATGATTACGGCCTTTATAATATGGCCGGTAATGTTAACGAATGGGTGCAGGATGTATACAGGCCTCTTTCACATGAAGATGTTGATGAATTCCGTCCCTTCCGCGGTAATGTATTTACAAAGCTGGTCACTGATGAAGAAGGCAATATTGCCCAGAAGGATGAACTTGGCCGTTTGAGAAGGGAGCTTATTGATGAACAGGATGCTTTCAGGACTCCCAATATCAGCCAGGCCGATTACAGGAATTATCGGGACGGTGATGCAATGTCAAGTTTGGATTTCTCTGCTGAGGATTCTCATGGAGATCACAGAATGTATTCACAGCGGGACGGTGATTTCTCTTCGCTTATAAATGATGAGGTACGGGTCTACAAGGGCGGTTCATGGAAGGACAGGCCTTACTGGCTGTCACCCGGGACAAGAAGATACCTGCATCAGGAAGAATCCAGGGATGACCTTGGTTTCCGATGTGCAATGAACCGTGTTGGCGGATCACAAGGCAGAAGAAGGTAAATTGGATTTTAGGCTTAACATAATAAAACCTCATTTTTTTTAAATGGGGTTTTTTATTTTCTTTCAGGATGTCCGTCAGGAAATTATATGATCTTTTTCTTGAATCTACCGGGGTAACGACTGACAGCCGCATTGTTGCTGACGGGAATATTTTTTTCGCCCTTGGCGGGGAAAATTACGACGGGCATGCATTTGCTCAGCAGGCCCTCAGGGATGGATGCAGTCTGGCAGTTATTGATAACAGTGATTTTGCCGTTCCCGGGAAAACGATCCTTGTGGATAATGTTCTTGCCTCTCTGCAGGAGTTGGCCCGCTACCACAGGCAACGGTTCGAAATACCTGTTGTGGCTGTGACCGGTTCAAACGGCAAGACAACCACCAAGGAGCTTATGCGAGAGGTTTTATCGGCAAAGTACAATACCCTTGCCACCTGTGGTAATCTGAACAATCATATCGGTGTGCCCCTGACATTGCTTGAGCTGAAACGATACCACCAGATCGCAATTATTGAAATGGGTGCCAATCATACCGGTGAGATAGATCTTCTGTGCCGTATTTCCTGTCCGACTCACGGACTTATAACCAATGCGGGAATGGCCCATCTTGAGGGGTTCGGATCACCGGAAGGTGTTTTGAAGGCTAAAGGTGAACTGTTTGAATATCTTAAAAAGACAGACGGAAAAATTTTCCTCAATTATGACCGCTCCAACCTAAGGGATCTGGTCGGTGATCTTGAAGCAGAATATGTGTCATTTGGCTCCGGGAAGGGGCATTTTGTCAGCGGCACCCTGCAGGCTTCGGCTGACCGGCTTAGGATGGCGGTACGGGTACAAAACCCTGAACAATTGTTTTACCTGGAAACACAGCTTGCCGGGGACTATAATTTCGAGAATGTCCTTGCAGCAGTCTGCACAGGAATCTGGTTTGGTGTATCACCGGCGGAGATTAAAACGGCCGTCGAAGGATATGTCCCCGGAAATAACCGTTCCCAGATCCTTGAAACCTCATCTAACACGCTGCTTCTGGATGCCTACAACGCAAATCCGGACAGCATGAAGGCAGCCATTATCAATTTCTCTGACATGCCGGGAAAAAACAAATCAGTCATTCTTGGTGATATGCTTGAGCTTGGTGAATATGCTGCCGGGGAACACAATAAGATCATTGAGCTTTTGCATGTTAAGGGTTTCAGGCAGGTTTTGCTTGTAGGGGAAATGTTCTGCAAATCCACCGCTCCTGCCGGTTATCTTTGCTTCAGTAATGTGGACAGATTAATTAACTGGCTGAAGCAAAATCCCCTGTCAGGCCGGTTTATTCTGTTGAAAGGCTCGAGGGGGATACAACTTGAAAAGTGTATCAATAACCTTTAATTCCCGTCACTCCGGACAACGGTTTTCCTAAGGACTTTCTTTCAGCAGAAATATTAACCCCGATTTGCTATCCGGGAAGTAAATTATTATCGCACCTCATAAAGTTCCTGTGCAGGAATGAAATTGTTGCCGGTAGAAATTTCCGGTTCAGATCTATACTGGCTCCTCTCTTTTCTGGTAGAGGAACCGCTTGATTTTCTGCGTAGGGGTTTTCTCAAAAGGTGACCGCTGCTCAATGACCTTGTTAAGCCTTGAGAACTTATTTACCTCGGTATTGACTTTCTGCTTTATCTCTTTGAGCTTTTCACCAACAAATTCATTCATGTGGACCTGCATGTTCCTGGCTGTTTCCTTCATCTCGTTATAGTACTTCTCAAGTTCATCATAATTGAGATGCACCAGGGCAATCAGCTTCCCCCTCATTTCATATACAACTGATTCGAGTACCATGGACTGGTTGTTGATGACAGCTTCAATCTCTTCAGGATAGATATTTTCACCGCTGGGCCCCAGCACCATATTTTTGAGCCTCCCCTTTATATAGAGGTAATTTTCCTTGTCGAATATACCAAGGTCACCAGTCCTGAACCATCCGTCCTCAGTGAATACCTGGCGGGTCTGTTCCTCATCCTTATAGTACCCTTTCATTATGTTGGGCCCTTTGGCAAGGATCTCGCCCTCTCCTGTGACCGAATTCGGGTTATCAATTTTCAACTGTTGTCCCGGCAGGCTGAATCCTGTGGACTGGTAACGGGTAAGCGCCGGAGAGGACCCGGCAAGAAGCGGCGCTGTTTCAGTAAGCCCGTAACCGATGGCATATGGGAATCCTGCATCACGCAGGAACAGTTCTGTGTCTGCAGCAAGTTTTGCCCCTCCTATTCCAAAGAAATGCAGGTGTCCGCCAAAGGTTTTGTAAAGCTTTCTGCCGGCCATCTTATGTA
>SLOS01000049.1 GCA_007132365.1 Bacteroidales bacterium
GAAGTGTTGAATTAATATAGGTGTTGCGGATATTCGGAACGTAGTATTTCGCTTTGTATGCATTGTCGCCCGTTGACTTATTCCATGCAAATTCATTCTGAAACTGGTGACCCAGGCCCAGAAAATTGTCATCTCTCAGGCTGATGGCAGTCTGCCCGGCATTTAATGACCCTCCGGGAATTATGCTCCATTTGTCCAGTTCGCGGATGAATATATCAACCGAGTCTGAATTTTCAGATGTTTCCTCAACAAAAAAAGAGACATCGGTAATCTGTTTTCCGGCGCGGACAAGTCGTTCCGACTCCTTAACAAGTAATGAATCAAAAATTTGGTTTTCATGGATCAGTAAAAGGTTTCTGATAACGGACTGGCGGGTTTTTATATGAAATCTGTTTCCTGTCGTGGACAAAAAGCCTGGTGATGCAACAATGGTGTCACCAATCGAGTGTCCAAAGGGATCGAGGGTCGTGATTTTGATATTTCTGATGATCTTACCTTCAAAGGAACTGTATGGCTTTTGCACAAGTTTCCTCCCAGGACCTGGCCGGGCAGGTCCCTGCGCAAATGAAAGATCATTGGCTAAAACTGAAGTGACAAGTAGAATTAAAACGATTTTTAGCCACATTTCCTGTTATTTGTATATCTTGTAATTCCCACATATTATTATTTCTCTTCATAGATCCTCACACTTTCTACCGAGTTTTCACTCTTTGCATCAGTTATCTCTTGCTCCCCCTGCTGAGCCTGTCGCCTGAAATACCTTCTGAAAAAGAAATTGTGCCTGAGTGCTTCCATATTCTCATTAAGCCCCCTTGAACTTTGTTCAAGGTTAATCAAAGTCTGATTAAAGTTGCCTGACAAGGTCGTGTCCTGTATTAACATACCAAGAGTTCCCTCGCCACTGTTTATTTTCACCATGATCTCTCCAAGTGCCACGGTAGCAGTTTCTGTCGTGGCCACCGTAAGCTGTAATTTCTCCATAAATTCAAATACATTTACTTTAGTAATTTCTATGGTTTCATCAAAGCCTTCAGAACTTTTTTTGAAGTTCGCTATTGTCTGATTTATGTTTTCTGCGATCGTTGAATCCTGGATCAATCTGCCAAGTGCCCCCTCTCCGCTGTTTATATTTGTCATTATTTCTGCAAGTTGTTTGGTAACAACCTCGGCATTAACCGCCGATGTCTGTAAACTTGCCATGATAGCGTCTGTCTCTATTGGTTCTATTGATGATATATGCTGTCCGTCACGGGCCATCGGAGCTCCGTAACTACCGTGAGTAATTATTATTACCCGGTCACCTATAATCCCTTCAGAGCTTATGCCTGCTTCGCTATCAGCTTTTATAAACTCCTGTACATTCCTTCTTATCAGCATGTCGACCTGGACTGTTGAATCATTTATGATTCTGATGTTGTCAACCGTTCCGACATTAATGCCTGAGAAACGTATGCTATTTCCAACCTGCAAGCCGCTTACGTTATAAAAATTGGTTGTGATCCTGAAAACGGGATTGAATAAATTCTGCTGCTTGCCTATGAAGAAGATTGCAATTACAAAAATTGCCAATCCCCCAACAATGAAAAGTCCCAGACGGACTTTGAAATTTTGTGAGTGAGTATCCATATTGTTATTTATTAATTATCTACTTGAAAAATGATCTGATAAAAGCATCAGTTGAATTAACAAACTCCTCGATGCTGCCTTCCTTATAAACTTCACCGTCCTTTACCATGATGATTCGGTCTGCTGTAGCGCGGGCACATTCAATGTCGTGCGTGATAATGATGGATGATGTTTTATATTTATCCTGAACATCATTAATCAGGGAGCTTATTTCATCCGATGTTACCGGATCCAGTCCGGTTGTCGGTTCGTCGTAGAGCATTATCATTGGATCAACAACGATTGTGCGTGCCAGGCTTACCCGTTTCCGCATTCCTCCCGATAGTTCTGATGGCATTTTATATAAAGTTTCACCCAGTCCCACGTTGTCAAGGGCTTCTGCCACTTTTTCGTCAATTTCTTTCCGCGAAAGGTTCTTTTTTATTCTTTTCAGCGGAAATTCAAGATTTTCCTTTACTGTCATCGAATCATACAGCGCGCCGCTTTGAAAAAGAAACCCGATTTTTTCACGCATCTCTGCCAGCCCTTTGCCGGTCAGTTCATTCACATTCTGCCCGAACACCTTGATTGTTCCCTGGTCGGGCAGAAGCAGCCGGATGATACATTTAATCAGGACCGATTTTCCCGATCCTGATTTTCCGAGCACCACCAGGTTTTCGCCATTATAAAGTTTTAACGATAAATTTTTTAACACGGGATCGTTGTCAAAACCTTTCCCGAGGTTGTCAATTTCAATAACGTGCTCCGGCCTCACCGGTTTGTTCCAGGAAACAGTTTTATTTCGTGCAATAATTCTGCCTGGTCCGGGAAGTTCGATACCTGCTGCTATTTGTGTCCTGTTTTCCATTAATAAAGCACATCAGTTATTTGTACGGCAATCAGATCTATAATTATAACGAACAGTGAAGAAAGTACGACTGCCGACGTAGCAGCTTTACCCACGCTTTCTGTTCCCCGCCCTGCTGTATATCCTTTGTAGCAACCGATAATTCCGATGGCTGCACCAAAGAAAAATGTCTTAACCACGGCAGGTAAAAAGTCGGTAAAACCAACGGCACTGAATGCCTGGGAAAAGAACAATACAAAAGGTACATCTCCCTTAATATTTGCACCGGCCCAGCTGCCCATGATCCCGAGTGCATCAGCATACAGAACCAGGATGGGTATCATGAGGGTGGCAGCCAATACCCTGGTTACAACCAGAAAACGCATGGGGTTGGTAGAGGATACTTCCATGGCATCTATCTGTTCAGTCACTTTCATCGATCCCAACTCGGCTCCCATACCTGATCCAATTCTTCCTGCACAAATCAGTGCCGTAATGACCGGTCCCATTTCCCTGATGATCGAGACTGCCACCATTCCGGGCAGTAGTGAAACTGCACCAAAGTCGGCAAGGACCGGACGCGACTGTATGGTAAGCACCAGCCCGATAACCAAACCTGTTACAGAAATCAGAGGAAGTGTCCTGTTCCCAATCTGATAACACTGACGCAGGAATTCCTTAAATTCAAAACTTCGGGAAAAGGTTTCTTTGATTGTGTGAAACAGAAACAAAAAAAACTCACCTATCTCCGAGAAGAAAAGAGTTGCTATCTGAGTTTTTTCAATGGTTTTCTCACTTAGCTTTATGACCCTTTTCTTTACATCTGGCAGTTTTACGAATCTTTTAAGTGCCGGATTATTATTTTTCACTTAATGTTATATAGTTAAAAAACGCGTTTTAAATTTTGATAATCCTGTACAGAGAGATTGAAATTTCTCAGGAAAATCATTTGATTATTTTAGCCTCATTAATTCATGAATATTCATGTCGAGATGAATTACAGCGCATTGGTGTCTTTATAATAAGATTATTTTGTCTCCAAAGTTCAAAGGATCAAGGGTATTTCTAAGTTTATGAATTAATCAGGTAGAAGCCTCCAAACAAATGCCTTTAAAATAATTCTTCAGGGCTCAGCCCTGAATCGTTTTTTCAGCTTTTTAATAGGTTTGATTAATATCAATGGCGGCATAGTATCGCCCAGCAGAAATCCCCAGGGTTTTAAAGACTCAATATTGTCAAATATAAGTTTGGCAATGGCGAGGAGGGGTATAGCCAGGAACATACCGGATATCCCCCATAAGGCATACCCGGCAATCATTGCAATTATCGAGAAAAGCGCATTTATTCTGACTCTTGAAGCCACTATTTTAGGAACAATGTAAAAGTTATCAATGATCTGGATGAATATATGGAACAATAATACATAAAGCACATAAGCCGGTGATTTTGTAACCAGTGCCAGTGCCATGACCAGTGCTATTCCGATCAATGGTCCTATGTAACGAACGACGTTCAGCAGAGACACGACTACACCGAGCAGGATGGCGTAATCGATTCCCAGGATAAAAAAAGCGCCGGTATACAAGATTGCCAGGATTATAAATTCTGCAAAAAGCCCGATGAGATAGCCCTGAATAACCGTTTTTGACTGGCTTATCATTATACCTAAACTGCCTTGCTGATCCGCATTAAAGAGTTTGTGAATAAAATCGATAATAAGAGGTTGATATAAAAGGAGCAAAAACACATAAACCGGGATCAGGAACAGCATAACAAACCAGCCACCTATAGTTATAATTGTTTGTCCGATCGAAGATACTCCTGAATTTATTATCTCATCCCTGGATTGTGCCAGCCATCCATGAAACCTGTCCGGGTTTATATCAAAATAACCTGAAGCCCAGATGACAGCATTGTTTATAGCCTCTGTGAATTTTTCCACCAGGATGGGCCATGATTCTGTAAACCGGCTTACCTGTGAGAATAACAGGGTGCCCAACACTGAGAGGACTATGATTGTAAAGATTATAATGATTGTAATGGCCACTAACCTGTTTATTTTAATCCGGACCAATAGATTTACTATGGGGTGGAGCACGATGGCAATAATAATTGAAAATATGAGAGGCACTATTATACCCTGGGCAATGTATAATGCTATAAACAAGGCAAATAAACCAATTAGGATGGTTGCTGCCTTGACATAGGATGATAATTTTAATTCATTGCCGTTCATGACCTTTATGTTATATTTTCATTTTATGGATTAAATTGGGTTAAATAATAACTTATAGTTACGCCGTAAGTCGATTTCCTCAGTTTATTGATCAGTAAGGACGATCAATTGCGTACTTCAGGGGATTATCCCGGTGGGTTACATAGAAAGCCGTTTTTCCATTATGCAAAGATTGATCTATTCGGGATGGAAAGTATTACATAAATCCTTATAAGAGTTGCATAAGTTACATAAATCCGGGTATGGCTTCCCAATGACATGGCACATGCATCTCATGACTGATGGAATTTTTGGAACGGAATTTGTTAATTTACGGAAGATTTGCTGGAAGTTGCTTTGCATATTCAAGAAGTTTTTGGTATCTTTATTATTTCAATGCAGTGAAATTCCACAATATTTTTCAAGGTTCTTTACAATAACGGTTATTATCAGATTAGCAAAATGTGCGGTCTGGAATCTTAACATTTTGTTGTAATCACATTTTGAACCGGATGTAAAATTATTTTTAAAACCCTGATATTTTTTTTTGGAAAGCCGGAAATAGTTTTTATCTTTGCAGTCCCTAAAAAAAGCAACTGTTTTGGATTATTTGGGATTGGGTGTTTTTTTTAGGTTTTTTTGATGTTGATCAAGTTCTTTGAAAAGGTTGGAGAGTACAATTTAAGAACCAAAACAAGTAGATTTTTTTGAACAGGATTTCAATCTTGAGCATATTTAACTTTTTAATTACAACGAAGAGTTTGATCCTGGCTCAGGATGAACGCTAGCGGCAGGCCTAACACATGCAAGTCGAACGGTAACAGGGGTAGCAATACCTGCTGACGAGTGGCGCACGGGTGAGTAACGC
>SLOS01000025.1 GCA_007132365.1 Bacteroidales bacterium
ATCTCTCCTCCGTTGTCAGTGATATACTTCCTGACCTTTTCAACCGCTTCCTTCATCTGGGCTTCAGACAAAACGGGAGTAATAATGAAAACGGTTTCATACTGGTTTAACATAGATTATATTATTTTAGTTTTAATTAAACAGGCTGCAAAATTAATAACTTTTTCCTTCTTCTCAAAAGTTTCACATCGATACTTTCATTGATTTCATAAAAGCTCCTCATAATTTATCATTCTCATAATCAATTGAGACTGCCAGAGATCATCAGCAGATTATTATTTATAACAAAACCACCATTAGATCCATCAAATTATTTCTTTTAATTATTGTTGATTAAACGTGCAAAAAAAAATATCTTTATGGACACCCATGATTAATTAAAAACACATGAATCTCCAAAAAATATCTAATTTACTTTGCATATTAGCGGCTTTATCATGGCTTTTTATAACAGCCTCATGTTCATCATCAGGCTCATGGTTACCTTCCGCTTTGGATTTCAAAAATCCCCCGATGGAATATAGGCCTGCACCTTTGTGGTTTTGGAACAATACCGAAGTACAGGTGGATGAAATTGACCGTCAAATCAGTGAAATGATAGAAAAAGATGGCTATGGGGGGTTTGCCATTCTACCTTTTGGTCAGGATTTTAAGCCTGAATTTCTTACTGAATCCTATTTTGAAAGATACGGACATGCGCTGAAAATTGCCAGTGAACGTGGATTGCATGTAAGCTTCTATGATGAATATGGTTTTCCAAGTGGCAGCGCGGGAGCAATTAATGGAGACGGAATTCCCAGATTCAAGAACAAACATCCCGAACATACCATAAAAAGGCTTGACAAGTTTGAATCGGAAGCAACAGGGCCCTCCACTCTATCATTCGAATTATCATATAAAGGAAAACTCATGGGAATCGTGGCCATGGAAACATATTCACTGGAAAGAATAGACATCTCCCGGTACTATACTGACGGGAGAATTACCTGGGAAGTACCAGCGGGAAACTGGAATATCATGGCTTTTGTTTCTGTAACCGACAGCGATCCGAATGTTGATTACCTGAGTAGTGAATCGGTCAGAAAATTTGTTGAAATGGTTCATCAGAGCTATTATGACAGGTTCAGTGAACATTTTGGATCAACCATAAAAAGCACTTTTAATGATGAACCTACAATGTATCGTGCAAATGCCCGTATGTGGACAAATCGGTTTAATGAAAAATTTTTTGAAAAACACGGGTTTGATCCGGTAATTTTTTACCCTGCACTGTGGTATGACATTGGCAATCAAACAGCAGCAGCCCGCAACTACCTGTTTGGGTTCAGAACAGACCTGTATGCCAATGGTTTCAATAAAGTCATCCAGGACTGGTCACACCAACACGGTATTGTTTGTACCGGCCACCAGGATAATGAAGAAATCGTCAACCCGGTAGGTACATCAGGCGATTTGATGAAATGCAACAAGTACCTGGATATCCCCGGCATCGATAAAATAGGTGGAAACAGACCGGCTGAAAGGTTTTATAAAGTGATTAGTTCCGCAGCTATCAACTATGATAAATCATTAGTGATGGCGGAAACCTATGGCGCAATGGGAAACCTTGGCTGGGATGATATTTATTATATCGCCATGGAGCAATATACCAAGGGAATCAATATGCTAATACCTCACGCTGTCTGGTATGATGATCAGAATGTAACCTTCAAACCTGAATTGTCATGGAGAAACCCCTTATATGCAGACAGGCTTCCGGAATTCAACCGTTTTTTATCCAGGCTAAACATCCTTCTTCAGACCGAAGGAAGGCATGTTGCTGATATAGCTATGCTTTACCCGATTCACACGTTTCAGGCTGAACATTATTTTGATGGTCCACTTGGCTGGTATCAGGGCGGAGTGGAAGTACCAGAAGCTGATTATCCTGAGATCAGTGAAATACTCACCAATAAAGTTGGAAACGATTTTGTTTATCTGCATCCTGAAATACTTGATGAAAAATGTACCATTGTTGATAATACCATAAGGCTTAATAATAAAATACAATATGGTACTTATCAGGTGCTGATACTCCCTTCGGTTAAAACCATTTCTTTATCAAACATGGAAATGATCCATGAATTCTACAATTCCGGCGGGAAGGTAATATTCACAACGCAACTGCCAGTTCAGTCAGCCGGGTTCAATCAGGATGAAGATGTTAAATCACTTATTAAAGACATATTTAAAGTGTCAGATTACGATAATATTACACCAATTATATCCGAAAATAATAATGGAGGCAGGGCTGTTTTTATCCCGGAACCCGATGATAAAAATATCAGGCTGGCATTAGACGAATCACGGGTCGCGTTTGATGTAATATTTGAACCGGGAAAAAACCTGAACTATATTCACAAAAAAGTTACTAATGGAGACCTGTATTATTTCGCCAATTTGAACGATCTGAATATATATACCAATATCAGTTTACGCGGCAGAATTAATCCGGAAATTTGGGATCCTCATACAGGTTATATTTCATCACCTGACTATTCTTATGAAATGTTTGAGGATATCTGCTATACAGAGATAAAAGTTTCAATACCCGGGAATCAATCACTTTTTATTATTAGCAGGTAAAGCCATCCCTTAATACGGGATATCAAACATATTGAACCAAGATTCAACCTATACATAGTCACACTTTAATCAGCCATCAATCAATTCAGAAATCCTTTTAACCGGAATTTTATCTGCCAATCCGCCATCGCTAATTACCCTGTACAAGGTTTCTTTGGAAATATAACCGGTACTATCTGCAAATCTGAAAAGAGCATACAGGCATGCTGCCCGGGCACCAATTGAACGGAAATCATAACTGCGAACATCGGCGCCTGTTCCGGGCGCCTGCAGACTGGAATCGATAAAAAGAATTCCACCTGCCATTTTCTCAATCCTGCTCCTGCAATGTGCCAGTCCGTCGCCGGAAGTGACCACAACAACATCAGGTATATCAATTCCATGATAACCTATCTGGAAGGGAGAAATGATCAGTTCTGCCGTGGAAAACCCGACACCCACGGTAACGGGGTAACTGCCTTTCTGGGTAACATGGAGACCGGAGCGGACAACTGCAGCGGACAGCAAAGCTGCTGCCAGCTGTACCCCTTCTCCGGCAGAGCCGCTTATGATCAATGACAAAGGTTTTTCCAGCGATGATTTAAACTCAGAGTTTATAATATCCAGATCCTCAAAAAGGGATCCGGATTTGCTGCCATGCACCCCCCCGAACTGTTCTCTGCGGTTTTCCCATTTGCCGGGAAGTTTTCCTGAACTCTCAATAATTTCCGATAGCTTCCTTCCGGGGTTGAACTTTACGCCGTAACCGGGACAGATCTCTATAACCTCTATCAGCGAAAAACCCTTTACCGCGAAGGCCTCGCCCAGCGATGATGAGATATCACCAATCCCTGCTATCCGGCTTGCATATGCAGCACCGGATGTGTGAGCCAGCGCGCAAAGATCATACCCCGACCAGGGATTGCCGGAGACTGAAGTACTTGTCCTGAAGCCGCACGGAGTCAGTCCGCTTGTCTGTCCCCCGGTCATACCGTAAAGCATATTATTGTGAACCACCACGGTCATATCCAGGTTCAGCCTCGCGGCCTCAAGGATATGCTGCAGCCCGATGGTACTTCCCCCGTCACCAATGAAAACAATGATCTTTTTTTCCGGGTTTTCCAGGCCAAAGGCAATCCCTGCCCCCAGTGCAACGGACCGGCCGTGAAGACCGTGCACTGTATGGGTGTTAAGGCAGCCATCAATTATCCCGTGACAACCGATATCCGTCACCACTATTACATCGAGTGGCTTAAGCCCCATATCCTCCAGGGCCCTGGCCGTATTTTTTGCTATCAGGTCGTGCCCGCAACCCTTGCAATAGGGTAGTACAGGTGTTTTTAATATATTACTCATAGCGCTGCCTCCTCTTTTATAATGGCATCCCTGCCGATCATCCTGCCGGTTTCGCCCACTGTGCGGATCCTGTCCGGCAGCCTTTCACCAAACATCACCTTTGCATACTGGCCATTTATATTTTCCTCGGCAACGATCACCTTTTTGTATGAGTCAATTATGTTATAACAGGTGTCGGGGACCGGCAGGATGGTTTTGGGAATCAGAATGGATATTTTCTTCCCGCTTTCGCGGATAACGGCAACCGCATCCCTTGCAGCTGCCGCTGATATACCGTATGATACTATAAGTGTTTCAGCTCCCTTTTGTTCATCCAGGTCAAAGATCGTATAATCAGGCAGATTCCGCAGGGGTTTCTCTTCCAGCCTGCGCGTATTGGCAAGCGCCTCTTCACCGGAATGCTGCAATATTCCCTTGCGGTTATGCGTAGAAGCATTAAGCCTTACCTGCCATCTGTCGCTGGTTACCGGAAGAAATTCAGGAACCAGGTTTTCTCCGGGCTCGTATGGCATGTATGGTTTATCGCCGCCGTAAAAAGATCTTTTCAAAGGTTTAATATCATCAAGCGTGACCAGGTCAAAACTTTTACGTGTCATCATCTCCTCCTTGGAGGTCAGAAATACAACGGGAGTCCGCAATTGCGCCGAAAGGGAAACTGCCCTTGCTGAAAGATTCCAGCAATCATTGAAATCGGAGGGACACAGCACAGGCAGCTGGTGACCGCCCGATATCATCCCTTTTAAAAGGGCTATATCGCCCTGTGCACCGCATGTTGCGGTACCGGTGGCAGGTCCAAGCCGCTGTACAAGGATGATCACCATTGGAAGCTCCATCATGAATGCCATATTGATAGATTCAATCATAAGCGCGAACCCGGGGAATGAGGTGGCAGTAACCGGAATCCGTCCGCACGCCGACAGGCCTGACATCCACTGAAGCGTGGTTATCTCATCAGGAGCCGGCAGCATAAGGGGAAAGCGCTGCCCGGCGTACTGGTAGAGCAGATTGGCCGGGGTGATCGGATAACCGATAAAGGAGTCCGCTCCGGCTCGTGCCATAGCCTCTATCACAATACGGCTTCCGTCAACTATTACGTTCTTCTGATCAGTCTTGCTTCGCATACACTACATTTTTTTCGAGCAGTTTGTCAATTTGTTCGCTTTTGAAACCAAGCAATTCAGCAAGTATAAGTTTAGTGTGCTGGCCATAATGAGGGGGTGGAGAAAGATCACTATCCGTTGTGAACGAATCTGAAGTAAATGCAATCGAGCTGACACCCTGTATGGTGCCTGAATTCATATCTGCCTCAAGTATCATCTCCCGTGCTTCGGGAGTTTCAAAAACCTCCTTCATGTTAAAAACCCCTCCGGCAGGTACGCGCCTGCTTTGGAGAAGCATGAGGATATCTTCACGTTCATATTGCCCTATCAGCTTCTGAAGTTCATCTTTCAGCCGGCTGCTGTTTACAACCCTGTTATAATTCCTTTTGAACTTTTCATCTTCTGCCAACCCGGGTTTACCAAGCAACCGGCAAAGTTCCCCAAACTGTTTGTCGGTGCCGACTGCC
>SLOS01000171.1 GCA_007132365.1 Bacteroidales bacterium
GTGTTTCTTGACCGTGCACAGGTCTGCTGCCTTTATTACCGCATCCTTGTATTTTTCCGGGAAACTTTCGGGCAGTTGTATATCTATGTTGATTTTGTCAATCAGTCTTTTTTCGGAATTGTAGCTCATTGACTGAACAATCTTTATTTCATCGGACGGAATACCTCTCTGGTCGCAGAAAGACTTGACGTAAATACCTGCACAGGTTCCGATGGATGCCAGAAATAGCGTAAAT
Organism: Bacteroidales bacterium; assembly: GCA_007132365.1. GTDB lineage: Bacteria > Bacteroidota > Bacteroidia > Bacteroidales > PUMT01 > PXAP01. The sequence goes on from SLOS01000171.1 coordinate 236, forward strand.
GGCTCGGGAGCGCTGCCTTCTCCACCCGAACGCACCGGCTGGTCGGTTTTTATTTCCATTCCCTTATAACTGGCGGTTACTTTTTTCCCGCCGTCAAAACTAATTTCCATTTCCATAATTGAAGGTATGTTGTTATAAAAGTTTTACAAACTTATCTTTTAGAATAAATGTTATATTTTAACCGGTTGGCGGTTTACTCAGTTTTTATTTCTTTTGTATATTAACCGGTTTGAACGCTTAATGTTTAAAATGTTTAAAAATGGATTGCAAGATTGAGAAGAACAAACAGATATGCAACTGCACCTACTCCTGCAGCCGCAAGGGAATGTGCTGCGATTGCCTTCATTACCACAGGCGTATGGGTCAGCTTCCCGCATGCTATTTCAGCGCTGAAGCTGAGCGGACTTATGACCGGAGCATAGAGAATTATCTCAGAAGCCGTTAGCGCCGGCTTTCGGCTATTGTAACCGAAGCTTCCCCGAGTGCCGGGGCCTGCAAAACAAAAAACCTGCCTTTTGGGCAGGCCCTTTGTCATATAGTTTCCGGTCATCCATTGAAATAAAGTGCAAATAATATCCGGTTAACCGGTTATTTGCTTTTATCCGGGAAATCGGGTATTTGGGGAACCCACCGGTCCCACTCCTCAATCTTTTCCAGTATAACTTCTATTGCCTTGTTCAGCTGGTCGTCTATTCCCCTGAACTCCCTTGCAGGGTCATTGTCGATCCGGATATCCGGTTCCACACCTTCACCCTCAATTATGAATCCGCTACCATCAGCTGCGTATGGTGCATAGGAAGGAGTTATTATGGATCCGCCATCCATGCAGGGAATTGCACCGCTGTAACCGACAACCCCACCCCAGCTTGTGACACCTATTATCTTTCCGATATTATGCTGCCTGAACCGGTACGGAAACAGGTCCCCGTCAGAGGCTGAATACCTGTCAATCAGTGCCACCTTCGGTCCCACATGTGTTCCGACAGGATTGACCGAGCCCTGTGTCTGGTTTGTATGCATGGTGGCATAAGTCATGGTCCGCTGCAGACGTTCTATGATCATCGGAGATACATTTCCTCCGCCATTCCCCCTGTCATCAATAATGAGTCCGCGTTTCTGAAGCTGCGGATAATAAAGCCTGGCCCACTGATTAAGCCCGTTAACACCCATGTCAGGTATATGGATATACCCGACCTGTCCGCCGGTAGCCTGATCAACTTTGCGTATATTATCCTGTACCCAGTTATAATAATAAAGCTCCGATTCGTCGGCTACCGGGGTGACTATTATCTTGCGGCTGCCTGCCGTTTCGGGCTTGCTGTTGACGGTCAGTTCGACCAGGTTGCCGGCTGTGTTTACAAGGAGCCTGTATATATTGTTCACCTCATTTACAGGGGTGCCGTTTACCGCAAGTATGAAATCACCCTCACTGATGTTCAGGCCGATTTCAGTGAGCGGAGAGCGCAGATCGCTGCTCCAGTTAGCACCCTCAAGTATCCGGTCTATCTGCGCGAATCCCGAAGTGTGGGTGCTTAGTTCCGCTCCCAGCAGGCCTGTAGTGATACGCTTCGGCATGGGGCGTTCTCCGTTCTGCGCATAGGCATGGCTGACATTGAGTTCTGCAATCAGCTCACCTATGACATAGGTGAGATCGGTGCGATGCTTAACATGGGGAATAAGAACATTATACTTTTCATACATCCCTTTCCAGTCCACGCCATGCATGTTGGGATCGTAGAAGAAGTCCCTCATCTGCCGCCAGCTTTCATCATAAATCTGCTGCCATTCCTCCGGGTAATCAACCCATGCCCTCATATTGGAAAGATCTATATGATCGGTGATATTTATTGCTGAAGAGGGAAGGTCTATAACTGCGAAATTATTGCGGATCCTGACCAGCATCTTTTTGTTACTGGCCGAAATACTGAAAGAGATATTCTCACCTAGCTCGGTTTCCTTCCTGGCTTTCAGGTCGTACATCTTCATGGTAGATGAACCGGCTGCACTGGAGCGCTCGTTATAGTAAATACGGTCTTCCACGGCTGCAACACTGAAATAGTTTGACGGTTTCACCGGCAGGGAGATGATCCTGTTCTGTATTCCTTCAGTATCAACCTTTATTATATCGCCTTGTTCTACTGTGCCTCTTCCGGATCGAGAACCGGCTTCTGATGACGAACCGGCTTCTGATGACGGACCGGCTTCTGTTTCCACTTTATCATCCTCGGGTGCGAAAGGATGCGGTGTATCTCCGGAAAGGGTTGCCAGGTATATCCGGGTCATATCAGTATATGCATGGTTCCACTCGGTCTGGCTGTAGATCGGGTTAAAATCCCTTCTCGATATGAAGACCAGGTATTTGCCGTCCGGGCTGAATGTGGGGCTGCCTGAGGCGTACCATCCTTCTGTAACATCATGCGAACTGCCGGTCTGGACATTATACAGGCAGACCACGTTCATACCCTGCTCCGGCCTTGTATAAGCGATCCAGCGGCTGTCGGGCGACCAGCTGTAGTCCCATATAACACTCACTCCGCTATGCGCGACATCTCTTATCATTCCCGTGGCAACATCCAGAATTCTGAGCCTGTTTTTTTTGTCATGGTAAAGTATCTTTTTGCTGTCGGGTGACCATTGAAAACTGAATATATAGGTGTCGCCGGCGAAGGTCAGCTGAACAGGCGGCTGCGATCCGTCATGCTTTTGCAGGTATATCTCAAATTCACCGCTTTTATCAGATACCCAGGCAATGTGTTCCCCGTTTGGCGACCAGCTGGCATTTCTTTCATGAACCCCGGGGGTCTGCGTAAGGTTCCTGGTTATCCCGCTTTTTACAGGAACATTGAATATCTCTCCCCTGGCTGAAATAACCAGTCTCTCGCCATTGGGAGCCATGCCGGCCGAACGGACTGATTCTGAGAGGTCTTTCCATTCTGCACGGGCATGTATGAAGTCGCCCCTGATCGTTATGGGAACCCTTTCATAATTTTTATTCCTTATATTGAATTTGTATATATAGCCTCCGTTTTCAAATACTATGAATTCTCTTCCCAGCGAGGGGAATTTAATATCGTACTCGGTGAAATTGGTCACCCTGACGGTTTCCCTCGTGTTGGTATTGTATACATACATGTTCATTGTCCGGTCACGGTCAGAGAGGAAATATATCTCATCTCTTATCCACATGGGTATTATATCCTGCGACTTACTGTCAGTTATATTGGTGTTGGTACGCGATACCATATCGAAAACCCATATATCATCGGCCATTCCCCCCCTGTAGTATTTCCATGTACGGAATTCACGAAATACCTTGTTATATGCGATCTTCTTGCCGTCCAGGGAATATGAGAGGAACCCGCCTTCAGAAAGTGGAATCTGCTCAGGCAGGCCGCCTTCGGCAGATACATTATACAGCTGCCCTTTAAACGAATTGAAGGATCTTTTCCTTGACCTGAAAGTGATCTGTTTTCCGTCAGGAGTCCACCCCATCACGATATTATTCGGGCCCATACGGTCGCCGAGATCATCCCGGCCCAGGGTTGCAGTATAAGTAAGACGTTTTGGCTCACCCCCTTCTGCAGGTATAATAAACACTTCTGTATTCCCGTCATACTGGCCGGTAAAAGCGATGTGTTTACCGTCTGGTGAAAAGCGGGGAAACATTTCGTAGCCATCGTGACCGGTAAGTTTCCTGGCGGTTCCGCCAGAACTGCCGACTGTGTAAAGGCTTCCTGCGTAGCTGAAGACGATCTGATCGCCGTGAATGGCAGGGAATCTCAATAATCTTGCTTCATCCTGTGCGGTTATGAAAGAATAAACAAAAAGCAGCAGCAGGATGCTGGTAATTTTCTTTATCATGATTATAGTGGTATTGATTAATATGAGTTGTAAGATGATCAGGCTGTAAATATACATTAAATTTTTTCAGCCAAAATTACACACAGACGGATGAAAAAATTTAATGTTAAAGCGGAGCGGTTCATCCTGTCAGTTAAAATTTTGTTAATTTTTTAACCAAAATTTTGGCTTTTTACAGGATAAATTTACTAAAAATGACTGCAAAACAATGTAGGACATAAAAATTGTTTTTTAACATTTGGTTGTGCAACTTTTTTCTTAAAATTCCGTATTTAATGGGGATTACAGGGCTGTGACCGATATTGCGTTTGCATTACCGACCGGCCCCCATCATTCCGAATTAGTATTGGCTGAATAATTTTATCAGGTTTGGATTATGTTCTCTTTGTCCCGGTTTTTGTTCCCTGTCACTTTAGTTTTACTTCTTCTGCCTGTAAACCAGTCACCTGTGACCAGGGTTTCTGCACAGTCAGCTAAAGTGGTGCCTCCTCCCTTTACAGAGGTTGCCGGTGATTGGGTCGATTCCGTATTCAATTCACTCACACCGAAGGAAAGAATCGCCCAGTTAATTATGGTTGATGCCTACTCCGACAGCAGATTCGCACGCGATGAAGAGATCGAAAGAGTGATAAAGGAATATAATATCGGCGGATTGGTTTTCATGAGGGGCGGACCGGCAAGGCAGGCAATAATGACAAACAGGTACCAGTCCATGGCCAAAACACCCCTGATGATTGCAATGGATGCTGAATGGGGACTCGGAATGAGGCTTGACAGTACGATTGTGTATCCTCAGCATCTTGTAATGGGTGCCGTGCAGGATAACAGACTCATTTATAATATGGCTGCAGACCTTGCCGGTCAGATGACGAGGCTGGGCGTACATATCAACTTTGCCCCTGTACTTGACATAAATGTCAATCCGCGCAACCCGGTTATTGGCAGCCGGTCCTTTGGGGAGGATAAATGGAATGTTGCACGGAAGTCGCTCAAATACATGAAGGGTATGCAGGATAACGGAGTTATGGCGGTCGGAAAGCATTTTCCGGGTCACGGAGACACTGATCAGGATTCACATTATACCCTTCCTCAAATAACCCATAACCGCACAAGGTTTGATTCTCTTGAGCTTGTTCCTTTTAAAGAGCTTATAGATAGAGGTATAGGGGGAATTATGACAGCCCATTTGCATATTCCGGCAATTGATTCGACCAGGGGGCTGGCTTCTTCTTTGTCATCAGAGGCTGTTCAGGGATTGCTAAAGGATGAGATGGGGTTTAGTGGACTGGTTTTTACGGACGGTCTGGTCATGAAGGGGGTAAGTGATCATTTTCCTCCCGGTGAGCTGGAGATCCAGGCTCTTCTTGCAGGCAATGATGTGCTGCTTTTTCCGCCTGACGTGGACAAAGCTGTTGCAGCAATTGAAGA
>SLOS01000342.1 GCA_007132365.1 Bacteroidales bacterium
CCATGAACCTGCCCTCTTCTCCGGCAGCCATCACATGACGGATGTTTATTTCAGAAGCCGGCCTTGTGCAAGCTGTTATTTGGCTGATCACAGGTCCCGCCGCAATAGTGCCCGCTGCCAGCGCACTGCTCTGCCGGATGAAGGATCGTCTGTTTAAAAGATTCAGTTTTTTCATAAATATTTATATTAAGAAACATACCAGTTAAGCTGTTTATTTAAATATAAACAAGCTCTATTTATTGTTATCACTTATCGATGGCCAATTCCTGCATCGTAAAAAATTGACGATTCATTATGTGTATAGGTAGGAAGAACTATGAATGTCCGCATATCTTCAAAATTCCCCCACACGGTTATCGATTTTTCATCATTTTGTTTTACAACTCCCCAGCGGTCATCCGACCTTAAAATACGATAAATCAACTCATCTGGATTTATTATAATATCTTTTAACCGGATCACCGTTACATAACGATCTTCATGAAATTCCACATCTACAGCTTCTATGAATAAGCAATCGTCAATAAAAAACTCCATGAAAAGGTTTTCATCATTGAATTTACTTTTTTCAACCACCTGAGTATTTTTACTGATTACTTCGGATTCTTCAATAAGATCGCCAAATATCAGATTATTTGAAAACCTGGCAGGTACAGCACTCTCCCGCACAACAATATCTGCAAAAATCGTATTACCCGTGGCTTCAATATCACTTCTTCTGAAATCTATCCCGCCAATGCTTTCCGCAATCAGATTGTTGTTGAATACCAACCGGCTGTCGTTTGTGCTGCGCATTACACCGTGGATTGATTCTTTTTCTCCAATAATTGAATTACCCATCATAATATTGTCCCTTATTTGAATAAGAAACCGTTCTGGAGAAGGTACAGGATCATCAACAGTTACATAATGATGTGTCTGCCCGGCAATAAATATTCCACCACCATCATCAGCTGCGCTGTTCCCGATTATTATATTTCCTTCTATCAATAAAGACGACCACAATTCAGAAAAAATGCCACCCCCGTCATTATCATTCAACACCTTGTTTCCTATTATCAGGTTATGTCTTATATCAGGGTTGGAATAAAGAGCAGCTGATATTGCCCCGCCATCACTGCTGCGCATGAGATCAGCAGTTCCGGCTACATTATCAATAAATATGTTATATGCGATCCTCGGAGAAGATCTGTTGTGGCTCGCAATACCTCCCCCGCGCCCGATCTCGGTACTGTTGCGGAAAAATAAATTGTTTTCAACTACCGGAGAAGCTCCGTTATATGTTGCTATTGCCGCACCGTCATGTGCAACCTCATGGAGAAACTCCGGATCCCATGGCACAGGTGAAAGAGTCCTGTTTTGTGTAAAAACATTATTGGTTATTACCGGTGAAGTTCCGTCACAAAGGATTCCGCCGCCTCTTCCGCGAACAACTCCTTCTCTGATTTCAAATCCATCAATCCTCGAAAAATCAGCACCTGTTAATACACGCTCCCTCCCATCTCCGTTCAAAACTGTTTTATACCTCTTTATATCACGATCCCATGTTGAACCCTCAAACCCTCCATACAGGCTGATATATTCTTTCAAATGAATTGTAGATTCGACATAGTTGCCTTCAGATATTAAGACCGCATATCTTTTGGACAACCGGGCGTCGGTAATCTGCGTGAGGGCGTGCTGTATTGTGGCCCATGGCTTTTCACCGGAACCATCACCCTCCCTGTCTGAACCGCTCTTCTGGTTGACATACCGCATCTCATGATATCTGTCCCTGTCCAGGTACCCTTCCAGTTTTACAGAAATACTTTGAGGTCCGATGGTAAGTTCCCGCAGGCTGTCAAATGCGGAAGATGCTTCACTGTTGTTTATTATAACAGGCTGAATTATCAGAAAAAAAATATATACCAGAAAGGTATTTAATAATATCATAGGATATAAATATCGAAATCTTACCTTAAAGGATCATTATTTAGGAATATATATCTCAACTCCGGCCTCGTCATTCCCTGAAAATACCACGTATACCTTCCCCAGCTTGTCAACAGCGGCCCATATAGGGGTGTAATCAGGTTGTGATAACGTCCATGAGGTTATGAAATCTCCGTTATTGTTGTATTTATGGATGCTGTGTCCACCGACGAAAACCACATAGATGTTACCATAGTGATCAGCATTTATGGCATGAATAACAGGACGGTGATCTTCACAGGGTTCAGAGTAGCCAAAGGCAAAAAGAAATCTTCCTGCCCGGCATAACTTCTGTACCGGACTGAAAAAATTTGATACAAAGACATCATCATTAGCATCTATTGCCAGACCATGAGGTGAATCAAACTCTCCGGCATCCAAACCACCTCTTTCCCAACTGTAAAGAAAATCGCCGGAATTAGAGTAGACATTAATCCTGCAAAGATCTACATCGGGTATAAATACCTGTTGCTTCGTGTTAAAGCCAATTCCATGGGGACGGATAATCCGCCCCTCCCAGTTACCATGTCCCCCAAATCTGTGAATAAATTGTCCGTCAGGCGAAAACACCTGAACTCTGGGTTCCCTGTGATTCTGCGCTACCACAAATATGTTGCCGGATGAATCCTGCTCAGCAATACGAGGAAAGTTAAAATATCCGGGACCCTGACCTTTACCAGATCCAACATCTCCAATGTACTCCCCTTTCGTGTTAAACCGGAGCACCCGGTCCGATCCCTCATCAGCAATGATAAGATTTCCATCAATGCCTATGGTAATTCCATGAGGGTTGATGAAATATTCTGCATTATCCCTGGATTCAACCCAGCTGTCAATCAGCTCATAACCGGGAACGCCTAAAAGCACCGTTGCCCAGAGGAAGCTATTTGACGCCTCCATTACCTCAGCCGAAATATTGATCTCAACCGGAGAAGGTACTTTCCCGGGTGCTGTGTAGACCCCTCCGGGGTCGATTGTACCAAACTCTGTATTACCCCCAGGTATACCATTTACATACCATTTTACACAGTCCGGCAGATAGGCATGCTCTCTTCTCTGTGGCAGCATTATCGCTTTAAATCGCCTCTGCTCCCCGGGATTCAAATGAACAACGGAGGGCTTGATCATAGCACGGTTATATTCCGGGGCAGGCTGGGCTGCCATCCTTTGGCTGAAAAGCAATAACGTGAAAAAAACCAACCAATAACCGGCACCCTTTTTATGAAATAGATTCTCCATCTATTCTAACAATTTACTAAATAGTTATGACCCGGCTTCTCCGGGAGGGGTAATAATGGCGGCCTCAATATAAGCTGAATCAGGCATTTCTTTTCTCTGGATGTAATACAGGGCTACCAGTTTCCCTTCATGATTCTCCACCATCTGCGGATAGCCAAGATCCCGGTCATCTGCATTACGCACTACTACCGGTTCACCCCAGCTTGCACCGTTATCACTGCTGAAGCGTATCAACATCTGCTGGAGCGATCGGTTTGCATAGGTACAGGCCAGTCGTCCGTCACTCAAAAGAGCAAGACCAGGCGGGTTCCCGTTATGTACACCCGTATCACCTACCCAGCTCAAAAAGGACCATGAGCGACCGTTATCTTCAGAAATGTAGGAGTCAATCCAATTTGGACGCCATTCGTCACGAGGATCACGGCAGCGGACAGCACATACAAGTCTGCCGTCACGGGTGCGGACCGTAGAAGGCATGACGGCGCGATACCGGTTGGTCCATGGCACAACCCATGATACAAAATTAAAAGTACTGCCCCCGTCAGTGGTCTCGACAACAAAGGATTTTTCCAGCATGGGATGCTCAAGTTCAGGATTGCGGGCCGCCATTATAATCAGGGCAGAATCAGGGCCCGTCACCAGATAATCTGTCCGTGATGCATTTGTCATACCTCTGAGCTCTTTTGCATCAGTTAATCCGTTCCATGAATATGAACCCTCCCAGGTTTTACCACGATCATATGAAATAAAAAAACGGTCATAATGTACACGCATGGCAAATCCCGGATGAGCAAAGTTGATATTTCCCGGAGAAGGAAACGGACCCTGTTCATTATCAACATAATTATCCCTCTGGGGATATTCAACCGCCCAGGTTCTGCCACCGTCAGTGCTGCGGGAAAGCTTTCTGGGTTCCGGACGTAATCTAATTATATTATGCAGGCCTTCCTGTAATTTATATTCACCTCCTTTAAAACCTACCAGTAGTTCACGACCGTTATCCCAGCTCCACAATCCATTGTTAGCCGGCCAACCGCGAAAACGGCCTCTTTTGTGTGCAGCTGCAACATGATCAATGGCTAATTCACCGGAATTAACGGAGCAACTCGTTTTCATAGATAGAAAAGGAACCGAAATAAAAGACCCGGCTACCAGGGTGCCTGTACTGGAAATAAATCGGCGACGACTTAAATTCATTTTGTTTCCCATAATATTTTTTTTTAGATCATCTGATCATTAATTTAGATCGCAATATATATTTTTTTGATCAAAATGCACACTAATTTACCGATTAATTGATTTCTTAATTTTACCATTCATGAAGATTTATTGCTTCCTTCAATTCTTTTTTGCAAATATGATTACCTATGATTATATTTGAATGTTTTAGTTTGATTTTATCTGAATTGAATCGCAACAATAATAAATATCTGTCATTATGCATAAGGAAGAGCGTAAAAGACACATAATAAGATGCTTAGGGCTAAATGACCAGGTTTACACTCCGGATATTGCCAGACAAATGCATGTTTCGGAGATTACTGTACGCAGGGATTTAATTGAGATGGAAAAGAAAGGGTTGCTGTTCAGAACCCATGGAGGAGCCGTTAAAACCTCTTACTCTCAAAGCCTTTTTTCCTTTGATCACAGATTGAATATCAATGCTGCTGAAAAAGAATATATTTGCCGGTTAGCCTCTGGTTTTATTGAGGAAGAGGACATTGTTTTTATTGATTGCGGCACCACTCTATTCCGTCTGTGTAAATTTATCAAGGCCTTTAAAAAACTCACAGTTATAACAAACTCCCTGCCTGTAGTATCTGAATTGATGAGTTCAGAGCATATCAAAACACATCTCATTGGTGGTGAAATCATAAACGAGCGCAGAGCTATTTACGGCTTGAGGGCTGAAAATAATATAAGAGAATATCATGCAAACAAGGCTTTTGTTGGATCTGACGGAATATCGCTTAGAAAAGGCCTCTCATCCTATGATGAAAAAGAAGCAGCCATCACTCTCAAAATGATGCAGTCCACTGATACTACCTATCTCTTGTGCGATTCATCAAAAGTTGAAAAAGACTCATTCATGGCATTTGCCCCGTTGAATCTGCTCGATTTTCTTATAACAGATAAGGGAATAGATAAAAGGATAATAAAAGAATATGAGAAAAGGAACATAAAGGTAATAAGCTGAAACCACATCAACCTCTGGAAATAACATAGCATGACATATCAATTCCTATCAATTAATAGCAATTCATATCAATTCACAGCAGTTCATAGCAATTCATAGCA
>SLOS01000293.1 GCA_007132365.1 Bacteroidales bacterium
GAGGTAAAAGAATTTAACAAACTATGGCAGGAGCCTGAAAACCTGACCAGCCTCAATACTTTCCGGGGGGTAATGCATTTGCATAGTTACTGGTCGCACGACAGCGAAGGTACTCTGCACGATCTTATCCCGGCTGCAAAATATGCCGGAATTGACTTTATTTTCCTGACCGATCATCCACGACATTTTCTCGATACATTTCCCCGCGGATATAAAGGCATTTATGATGGAGTACTCATTGAGCCAGGCAGCGAGAGACGTGGATTTGCCATCTGGCCCATGGATTCTGTCGTAATAGACTGGAGGCATGAAAACGATACGATTGCCAGAAATATAGGATCTGCCGGAGGGCTGGTTTTTTATGCCCATCCCGAAGAGCCCCGTGACTGGGCAAGTCCTTATTACCAGGGTATGGAAATTTATAATTTTCATGCTGATACCAAGGACGAACAGCTGGCTCCCCATATAGCCAATTTTATCGTAAACGGAAAAAAGTACCGGCACTGGGCGTTACGTGAAATGTTCGATGAACAGGTTGCCATTCTTGCTCTTTGGGATTCCTTGAACACACACAGGAAAATTGTTGGTTATTCAGCAATCGATACGCATGAAAACCAGAATATTCGTGCAAGGTTATTGGATGATGGCCGGGTAGAATGGGTAGGTCCGAATGCCAAACCATTCGATACGGTGGAAATAACTTTCCGGAACAGGTGGCTTTTTAATGAACCTGATGAAAACGGCTGGGTTTTCAAATTTATGCTTGACACATACAAGTCCGGTTTTAACTATATAACCAACTATGTTCTTGCAGATACCTTAACCAGGTCCTCTCTCGCCAGACACATTAAAAAGGGGCACCTTTACACAGCTTTTAAAAGCCTGGGCGACGCTAAAGGTTTTATTTACTTCTCCCGCAATTCAGAAAATGGAATAAGTGCGATTCTTGGCGATTCAGTACAATTCAACCAGGCATCTTCGTTACATGCAGTATCACCATTACCAGGCAGATTCAGATTGATACACGATGGCAAAACTGTTGATTTTACTTCCGGTGATAATTACGAGTATACATGGAATAAACCACTTCAAAAAGGAGCTTACCGTATAGAGGTCCATATTAATCTTAAAAATAATTTGATTCCCTGGCTATACACCAATCCAATCTACATTTATTAAAATCTGGTTTACTTACTATTAATTGTATGGCGCTGACTTCCCCAATAAATTATATATTATTATGACACCAGGAAAAGGAATAATGAAATGGTTCCGCTATTTTCTTGTTGTTCTTGGAGTACTTCTTCTTATCTGCTATTTTGGTTTTGAATATCCTCTCCGTGGTACACCTTTTAATGGCCAGAGGCATGGTAACCCACCTCTCACACCTGCCTGGGCACTGGAATGCTGGTTGTGGGAGGATGATGAAAATACTGCCGAAAGGGTGGATTACCTGCTTGAAGGTTATGCAAGACATGATATACCTGTACGTACAATTCTTCTGGATAGCCCATGGAGCATGCGTTACAATGATTTTGAGGTTGATACGATTCTGTATCCTGATCCAGAGGTATGGTTCGGAAAGTTAAAGGATGAAGGATACCGTGTTGTACTTTGGATGACCACCATGGTTAACAGCAGGAACAAAGACACCCGTATCAGAGATTCGGAGGAGTGGTATAATGAGGCCCGTGATAACGGTTTTCTTGCCGGCAGGGGTGGCCAGGTCAGATGGTGGAAAGGGGAAGGTGGCTTTATTGATTACACTAACCCTGATGCAATGGAGTGGTGGCGGGGAATGCAACAGCAGGTTTTTGATCTCGGAATCGACGGATGGAAACTCGATGGTACGGCAACTTTTTTTTCTTCAAGAATTGGTCCCATCCCACTGTTCTATAAAAACACCCACAAGGGAATAATGACAGCACGGAAATACATGGATCATTATTACAGGGACGAGTATCATCACGGACTGACTCAGAATCATGAATTTGTAACCCTGTCCAGGGCGATCGACCGTTGGTATCACCCTGAAGGGTTTGCTCCCATTGATGCGGCACCTGTTACATGGGTTGGCGATCAGACACATACGTGGGAGTCAACCGGTCAAATGTCTGAAGAGGATAAGGGGAACACTGATATTTCGATGGGTAAAATTGATGGCATAGAGCTGGCTATTAAAAACATATTGGCCAGTGCCAAATTGGGATACAACATAATTGGTTCCGATGTTGCCGGTTTTTCCGGCAGGATCATTCCCCCAAGGTTATATATCCGGTGGGCCCAGTTTTCAGCATTTTGCGGCTTGTTCCTTAATGGTGGTCACGGTGAGCGGGCTCTCTGGAACCGGTCGGAACAGGAGCTTGAGATCATACGGAAATATTCCTGGCTTCATACCGAGATGATCCCTTACATGTATACTTATGTTGTTAATGCCCACCATGGCGGGGAAGTTCTTCAGCGTCCACTTGAAAGCGGGAAATACCATTACATGTTTGGCGATCATTTCCTGGTAGCACCCATTTACAGGGATCAGCTTGAAAATTCGATCAATCTGCCGGAGGGTAGATGGAGATATTTTTTTGATGATAAAGAGGTTGTTGAGGGACCACTGACTTTTGAACGCGAGTTTCCACTGGATGAATTTTCTGTTTATATCCGGGAGGGCGCTATTGTACCGTTGAATATTAGCAGGGACTACACAGGAATTGGCGACAGGAAATCAGAGGGGTATCTGACTCTGTTGATTTACCCTGAGGGTAGAAGTTCTTTCACGGTCCATCACCCGGATGAAAGCGGTAGCACATCGGTCCTGGTTGAAGATGACCGGGAAAAAATCAGAATTTCCCTGGATGGAGTTAACAAACCGCATATTCTGAATATAAACATGAAGGTTCCACCTGAAAAAGTTGAACTGGATGGTTCTGTCCTTTCAGATACGGAGAATTATACTTTCGACAGTAACAAGAATAAACTTATCATCAGAACCAACCGGTATTCAACAGGTAAATACATCATATACAGGTAATCCGGTAACTCAGCACAGTAATTTCATATCCTTCCGGATATTTGTGGTAACTTTGTCACTGGAAGAAATCTGAAGAAATTAATTGAAATCAATTACTAATTTTTCATTCATATCATTAATTCAATCTTGAAATGAAAACAAAATACCTGTTGATACTGGTTGTGTTTTTCTATTCAGTCCTGCAATTGGATGCGCAAACATTTAAAGCGGGGGCCGCTCTCAGAGTAATCACTCCGGAGAATCTGATCCCAATTTCCGGGGGTATGGGGATGCCGGTAATGCCCGTTGGGAAAAAGGGAGATCTTTTTGTGAGGGCGCTTGTTCTGGAAAAGGGTGAAACAAGGATTGCTATTGCAGGCATTGATAATCTCGGGTGGCCGGCTCAGTTGGGCGATCGCTCAAGGGAACTGATCAAAGGCATTCCGCCGGAAAATATATTGATTGGCGTTACACACACCCACAGTGCCCCCGAGGCTTATGGCTTTACTGATGAAAACGGCAATACAGGCGCCGATTTGGAATATCTCGACTGGTGTGTTAAACAGATTGCGGATGCCGTAAACGAAGCAGTTGCCAACCTGGAACCTGCCTCTTTGAAAACCGCGGTTGGTGAAGCCAAAGGGGAAATTGCCTATAACTATTATGCTCCACAACTATATGATCCACGCATGGGGGTGATCCAGGCCATTGCCACTTCTGGAAAAAACAAGGGGAAAGCCATTGCAACACTGGTTAATTATGCCAATCATCCCGAGATTCTTGGTACCAGAAGAAAAGTTATCAGTCCCGATTTCTGCGGACCTCTTTATGACCGGATTGAATCTAAAACCGGAGGAATTGCCATTTATATGAACGGCGCATTAGGGGGCATGATCACTGCCGATAACCGCAGACAAAAAGGAGAAGAACTCAGCGACTACTGGGATGAATGTATCCGGATCGGAAACCTGATGGCAGACGAAGCCTTGCGTATAATCGAACCTGCACCCATTCAGGGAAATCCTGAAATTTTCTGTACTTCTAAAGTTATCCAGTTTCCGCTGGAATCGAAAGAAATGCAGTATGTATTTAAGAATTCACCCATCATAGACCGGGCCGGACAAAACAATGACTTCAGTGTAATTTCAACCCGCTTAAACCTTCTGAATATTGGGGAGGCACAGGTCATTACTGCTCCTGGAGAAGCTTTGCCCAACATTGGTTACTATCTGAGGCGGCATATGAAAACCGAACAATCTTTCCTTTTTGGTCTTACCAACGATTCATTCGGGTATTTGCTCGTCAAAGAGGACTTTAACAGTTTTAAACGATACGACTACATCAGCCGAACCTCGCTTGGCGAGATGACCGGTGAAATATATATCCGGGAAGCTATGAAGATGATCGAGAAGTCCCCGGCGCCGGTCAAATAGTTAATGCTTTTTTATCGTCACAGTTCGTTGCTTTTAAAGTTAGCTAAACAGTATTCTTACTAGTGACCGCCTGTTTGCAGGAAAATTCCCGGCTCTCTTCTATTCTCACCAGGTACTTCTACTGCCTGTGGAGCGTAAAAATGGGTAAAGAACATACCTTCTGCTGCCATTTGGTCAAGATTGGGCGTTTTATATCCATAGACTCCTGTTAATGCAATATCACCATATCCCATATCATCTACATATATCAAAACAACGTTGGGTAATTCATCCGGTGAAGATTTGTCAGAGTTATTGTCACATGACGGTGATGCAACAATCGAAGCAAAACTTAGTCCAATTGGTAAACTTAACTTTAATTTCATAAGTAAATATTTAATTTAAATCATTGATCTACAAAGTCATATAACGGTAAAGTATATTTCAGTTTCTCTGAATTTTAACTCATTGTCTTTATAATTCTCCAAAATAAGATACAGTCTGCGTCCTTTTTTTGCAGTATCAGGTATTTGAAAATTTAATGGATAACCAATATTATATCCAGGCTGGATAGTCAATGGGATATAATCTCCTTTCAGGGCTATTTCTCCTTCCGGAGAATCCCATCTTGCTTCCCACCGCAATACTACCTTCTCACCTTTTAAATCATTGTTGAAAATTCGCAATGTGCGCTGCACTTTTCCTGAGGGTACGACATGAGGTAAATTTACGGGCCAAATCACCTGACCCGATTCTGGCTGGATAACTGTTTTATCTTCCCAGCTTGATGAGCTGGGATGCCGGTCAACCGGAATTTGGTTGTTCTTTAATATTTCTTCATCTAATACCAGAAAAGGATTTAATGCCTTTCGAACAAATTTCACAATAGGAGAGCCCCAGCCATCAATATTATCTTTACGGTCGGGATGACGATTTTCTTTCCATCCGTGTTCTTCCCAACTCATTCCTTCTAAAAAGTTTGGCCAATAATTAATCCAGCTCCAGGGGGCAAAATAACTCCAGTTATTCATGCGTAGTGTCATAGCACCCACAGCAAAGGGAGCCA
>SLOS01000240.1 GCA_007132365.1 Bacteroidales bacterium
AGCAGCAAAAGCTCACCATTGCGTCTTTCGCGCCTGAATAAAGCAAGGTAACCTTCATGATCCAGCATGACAAGGTCGGTCAGACCATTGCCGGTCCAGTCCACCGCCACAGGAGTTGTACGCCACTGGGTGACAAGTTCGTTGCCCTCAGGATCCCACCAGTTCCAGGCAGGTTTAGGTGCTTCTCCTACCCACTCTACTTTCAACGGCTTAGCTGATGCAAGTTCAGGTTCAGTGCGGGTCCCGGTATTCTCATACCATATTACCTTCCCCCATATCGAATTAACTATAAGATCAGGCAGCCCATTATGGTTCCAATCCGCAACTGTCAGGGTAGTATAACCCCATTTGGCCTCAGCAGGCCCCTGAATGGATCCGTTTGACCCGGCCAGTATACGTATAACTTCTCCACCGGCTTCCAGTAGTTCAGGGGCAGCCCATTTAACAGGATTACCACCCAGATTCTCAATAAAGGCAATATGCCCGGCAGTGTTCCCAACAAGTATATCATCCCGGCCATTGCCATTCCAGTCAAAACCAACCGGAGTGGCAAGTGCACCGAACTTGATATCTTCAGCCTGCTGGCGAAAATAACGAGGGGGAAGAAACAAGGGCATGCCATCAATTACTTCCCCTGTATGTTCAACCAGCGCTACCCGGCCGTCTTCATCACCAACTACAAGGTCAGGCCAGCCATTACCCGTGAAATCATAAGCAACCGGTGTGATCATACAAAGATCCATGCGAATCTCCCTGTCACCATTGGTAAGGGGTCTCCCCGGTGCATAAAGAGGATTATCCCGGGTACCGACGTTCTTGAAAAAAGTAAACCCGTCACGAAACTCACCACATATTAAATCAGGTTTCCCATCGCCGGTGAAATCTGCAAAATTGGGCGACGGACGGCCATAAACATTAACAGGTACACCGTCGGTATCCATAAGCTGTTTCGGATCATTGTAAAGTGGATTATCATTGCTGCCTCTGTTTTCCAGCAAATAGATGTATCCTTTTAACGGACCGTTTGTCCACTGTCCGTCCTCATTATAGGCGTCATCCCATCCATAGTATTCACTGCCCCGGTAATCCCTCTCTCCCCAGATACCTATGCCCACTATAAGATCCTGCACACCATTGTTATTATAATCAACAATCTTCCATTGATTGGCCCTGATACGTGCATCTCCAGCATACAGATCTCTTGCATCCGGCACAGGAATGCTAACAGGATTATCAAAAGCCGTGCTCTTAAAATCGGGATAAAATCTGCCGGGTGTTGTTACAACCGGCTCACCATTGACATATGATATACTCGCGTTGTTGACTGCATCACCCAGCCGTATGGCCGGTTTGTAGACCGGAAGATCTGTTGCCGGGTCATTATCGCCGGTATTCTCAAAAAAATAAACTCCGTTATAGGGTACATCGGTGCAAACAACCACCAAATCGGTCAAACCGTTATCGTTGTAATCCATAGGAAGGGGCCATGCCCACAAACCAACGCCCAGATCAACAAGCAAGCCGGGATTATTGTATTGCAGGCGCTCAAGCTGCCGGGCTATGACGACTGAATTCAATGATGTCAAAAAGATAACAAGGGTCAACAGGAAGGTCATTTGTCTTTTCATAGGTAGTGCCAAATTTTGTTTATCCACAGGGCTTTAACTTCTTACTATTTTTCTCAATGGTAAATATATTATATTTTCCCTTAGATCCTTTATTTGATATACAATCCTTAAAATTATTTATTAAATCCAGCTATCCCTGGTTATGTTTGCCTGGCTGGGTTAAAAATTTTTACAATAAAATTTCTCATGCGTCTGTGTGTATTTTTACGCAGAAAAAATTTAATATATTTGTTTACTGAAGTATCTTATAAAAAAAAAGTTGGCGCAAAAAACTATATTATTAAGCGTGCATCATTAACCTAACATTTGATATTATGAAACAAACCGGATTAATCTTTATTACGGCTCTTTTAATTTGCATTATCTCCTGTAATTCAGATGATAAAACTCATGAGCCTGAATTTATTGACCGTGTTGTAGTTTACCAGGAGGATGATTATTATATGGGTTGGCCAGCCAATAATGGTATATGGATGTGGGAAGATGGTGAAATTATGGTAGGTTTTACAAGAGGACCATTTTTTCTTAGACGAGGACATAATATACAAAGGCCTTTTGAGAGTTGGCTTGCCAGGAGCACTGATGGAGGATTTTCATGGAAAGCATTTGATCCTGACGGATTTGTCGGTGATTCTGCTTTAATATTGAAAAATCTTGAAGAGCCTTTGGATTTTAAGGATGAAAATTTTGCAATGCGGATTGTTGGTATGTCATATCATGGCAGTAATGTGCCAGAGGGAGGTTTCTTTTATTCTTATGATCGCGGGAACAGCTGGGAAGGTCCATTTGCATTTAATGGATTAAATCAGGCTGAAGAAATAAAGGGAATGATACTTACCGGAAGAACTCAATACATCATAGAAAGTAATAATTCCGCAATATTGTTTATGGGGCTCAATAACCCTCCCGGGGAAACGAGACCATCCCATCCTTTTGTAGCACGTACAACAGACGGGGGATTATCATTTGAATTTTTAGGTTGGATTGCCGATCCCTCAGACCCGGTTCGTTCAATTATGCCGGCTGGTGTAAGAACATCTTCAGGAAAATTATTGGCGGCAGTAAGAAGACCGCATTGGATTGATGTTTTTTCATCGGATGATAATGGAATATCCTGGGAATTCCTAAGCAGGGGAGGCGAAACCCGTGGTAATCCACCAAAAATTATCCAATTGTCAGATGGCAGAATATGTTTAGCTTATGGAAACAGGGAGGATAATAGCCGTATTGTTGCCAGATTCAGCCATGATGAAGGAAAAACATGGGGGCCTGAAATTTTCCTGCGTAAAGGAACTGAGCCGGAAAGTCTGGTGTCAAACCGTTCGGATATTGGATATCCCCAGATGATTCAAAATAAGGATGGTAATATCGTTACCATCTATTATTGGTCTAAATGTCCGGAATCTGAAAATTATATAGAGGCAACAATCTGGGATCCTGGCAGTAGTGATTGGGGAGAACCACTCTATATAGAGGATTTTCACAAATGATACGAAAAAACTCAGATATTAATCACAAAATTGCTTTATTTATCTTTTAATTATAAAAATAACTACAAATGAGCCTAATTAATCTTTTGGGAAGGAAGGAAATTATCTTTTTACAGCTTCTTTTAATTATCATGGGGCTTACTTTTACAGGTCATGCCCAGCCCGGCAGTGTCAATGAACCGGTCCGCTATATTGGTGACGGACTGATCGATCCGGACGTACATGAAGGAGGACTTCGTTATGCCATTGGAACTGATAGCCGTCAGGTGATGAGGGTAAACCGTGCCTTTCCCGAATGGACCGGTCAGAATTTTACATATAATCATGCACCCAACATTGCCTACTGGAATGGTAAATTCCATGTGCATTACCTGAGTAATCTCATGGATGAGCATATTGAACCGGGACAAACATTAATTGCAACGTCGACAGATGGTCGCAACTGGGATGATCCGGTAGTTGTATTCCCTCCTTACAGGGCGCCCGAAGGAGTTAAACTTATGGAAGGTACCAGAGGCTATTATATGCACCAGAGAATGGGATTTTATATTGCCCCTAATGGCAGACTTCTGATTACAGGTTTTTACGGGCAGGCTACCTATGAATATTCTTTTCCTTTCAATGAATTGGGTCTTGGACGAGTAGTACGCGAAGTATACAGGGACGGGACATACGGTCCCATATATTTTATCCGTTACAGCAGCCATTCAGAGTTTGATGAGACAAATACCAGCTATCCCTTTTACACCAGATCAAATGATAAAGGTTTCATAGAGGCATGTGATGCATTACTTTCCGATAAACTGATAACTATGCAGTGGTGGGACGAGGACCAGGGCCTGGATGGCTTTTACAGCATAACAGAAGCAGGCTCGGCATTTAATTTCTATCGAAGGAAAGATGGTAAAATAGTTGGTCTGTGGAAGCGGGCTGTAAGCGCTTTATCTGATAACGGGATCCATTTCAGTAAACCAGTCAGATCGCCTACATTTATTATGTCAGGAGGTAAAATGTGGGGCCAGGCAACTAAAGACGGTCGTTATGCCATTGTATATAATCCTATCGATATGAGCTCATATCGTTATCCGCTGATCGTAGTAACAAGTGATGACGGGATTATTTTTAAAGATATGGTCCTGGTTAACGCAGAGGTGCCTCCCCGTCGTTTTACCGGTTTATGGAAGGATTTCGGGCCACAATACAAGCGTGGGATTATTGAAGGAAACGGTAATCCGCCGGGTAATGATATGTGGCTTACTTACAGTATGAATAAAGAAGACATATGGGTTAGCAGGATATCTGTTCCTGTCCGTTATAAAGTTGAAGGTAATGTTAATGACAATTTCAATAATCTGAAAGCAGGAGGAGCTGTTACTGACTGGAATATTTATGCTCCAAAATGGGCTCCGGTTAATGTGGTTGATTTTCCCTCTTCAAGCAACAAAAGCCTTCTTTTACAGGATAAGGATCCTTATGATTATGCCAGGGCTATCCGTGTATTTGAAGAAACTGTAAGAGCAGTAATAGCTGTGACAGTCTATCCGAAACAATCAGATAATGGCATACTGGAAATAGATGTAACTGATCGTTATGGAAAACGTCCGGTACGTATCAGATTTGATGAAGATAACAAGCTTAAGGCCTGGGATGGCAGCAATATGGTAGATCTCCAGTCATACAAACCTGATACCTGGTATAAACTGGAAGTTGCGGTTAATGCAAATCCTGGCAGCTATAGCATATCAATCGACGGAAAGAAGGTGGCTGAAGATTTAAATTTTGCCGAACCTGTAGAAACGGTGGAAAGAGTTTCTTTCAGAACCGGTGAGTATCGGGATCTTCCAAACCGTACTACACCCAACCAGCCTGTTGCATCTTATCACCCGCATTTACCGGAAGCAGATTATCCTGTTCCACTTTCAGAATTCTATATTAATGATTTCAGAGTGACTTCCAGGTAGAGGTAGATTGTATAAGCCCATGGCGTAATAATTCTAATGATGACCACCAACAAGATAAGTTGTTGAACACATGAAAGACAATAACATCCTGAGTGTGAATCCGCGTAAAGGGCTCATGGGAGTACTGGTCCATTTTAGCGGCGACAACCCGGATGTCTCACCTGAATCGCGATATAAGGCGTTGATGCAGTGCCCGGGCAAAGTTAGCAGGAGGAACCGGGAATGATGCGACGAGACTTTATACGCCGGGTGGGTTTTGGCGCCGCTGGTTTGACCTGCGGGATTAATACTATCGCAACTCCGACGGCCGGGGCTTTGAAGGGGATGAACACGCAACTGAGGGTTGCTGCCAGCCGGTTTGAGACACATGCTGATATCGGGCAATATACAGATGGTCTGACCGG
>SLOS01000371.1 GCA_007132365.1 Bacteroidales bacterium
ACTGAAGATGCCCTGATTGACCTTGATTTTCTTGGAATTCATAATTTGTTGGTTTTGAGAGGGGACGGCGATAAGGGAACAGGGACTTTTTTACCTCATCCTGATGGTCACTCATATGCTGTTGACCTTGTTAAACAGATAATGAATATGAACCGGGGGATCTATCTTGAGCCTTACCATGATGATCCTGCAGCCACAAATTTTTCAGTTGGAATAGCAGGGTACCCTGAGAAGCATTGTGAGGCTCCCAGCATGGAGAGCGACCTTTTTCACCTGAAAAATAAGGTCGAAGCAGGGGCGGAGTATATAGTTACCCAGATGTTTTTTGACAATAATGTGTTTTTTGATTTTGTTAAAAAGTGCCGGGAAAACGGTATAATGGTCCCTGTTATTCCCGGTATCAAGCCTGTGGCCATAAAAAAGCACCTTGAGATACTTCCAAAGGTTTTTGGTGTAGGAATTCCCACAGAACTTGCAGGCGAGATACGGGCATGTAAAACGGACGGTGATGTCTACCGGCTTGGTATCGAATGGGCCGTCACCCAGTCCGCCGAACTGAAAAAATCAGGAGTTCCTGCCATCCATTATTATACCATGAGCCGGCCCGATAATATTGTAAACATTGTCAGCAGGGTTTTCTGATGCTGTCTGAAAAAGTGATATTCTCCGGTCCTCCCGCCAATGCTCCCCGGCAGTGTTGATTTGCCCTGCCCGTATTCATTTATGATAGTTATCTGGAATGTCTATAAATTAACTGTTAAATGAATAACAGTGTTAAATAAATCACAAAAAAACTTGCAAATCATTGTCGGAGTGTTTATTTTTGTATTGTTAATTAAATAACACATTCAATATTCAATTACAATTCTGATCAGTTAACAACCTTAGCATATGAAGCTGCAGGAAATAGCAAATAAAATCGACGGCAGGGTAATTACAGCAACTAACAATGGAAGCATGACCTATGATATGGCTTTTGCTTCAGACTTAATGAGTGATGTGCTTACCCTGCAAAACGATAATATGGTATTGATCACGGGTCTTGCAACCCTGCAAACCATCAGAACTGCCGAGATGGCCGACATAAACTGCATTATATTTGTAAGAAACAAAAAAGTGACGGCTGAGATGGTTAAGCTTGCCTCTGATAGTGGAATTGATATTATAGAATGCCGTTATTCAATGTTCCGGACAAGCGGATTGCTTTTTCAGTCCGGGTTAAAACCTGTATATTGAGGTTTATATGCAATTTGAGTATTCAATAGAGGGCGGAAATTTTTCCAGGGCCGGATATGCTTCAAGCGAAGTGAAAAAGAAGCTGAAACAACTTAATGTTGACCTGCAGGTTATCAAAAGGGTTGTTGTAGCTCTTTATGAAGCCGAGGTAAATGTGGTTGCTCATGCATATAATGGAAGGATGGAGGTGGAAATAGACAAGGATAAAATAAAGCTTGCTCTTGTGGATTCGGGACCCGGTATCCCTGATATAGACAAGGCAATGGAAGAGGGCTACTCAACTGCCACACCTGAGGTAAGGGAAATGGGGTTCGGTGCGGGAATGGGTTTGCCGAATATAAAAAAGAACGTTGATGTTCTTACAATAAATAGTGTGGTAGGAAAGGGAACTACTGTTCAAATGATAACATATATTTAAAATCGGGAGGGGAAATGAAGAAGCCGGATTTTCATCATGCGCTGAAAATTGTCAGGGAGGTTTGCATAGGTTGTACTCACTGTATGAATATTTGCCCTACAGAAGCCATTCGTGTAACAAATGGTAAGGCCGTGCTGATAGACAACCGTTGTGTGGATTGCGGTTTTTGCTACAGGGTATGCCCTGTAAATGCAATAATTGTTGAGCAGGATGATTTCAACAGAATATTTGAATATAAAACACGTGTTGCACTTGTGCCTTCGGTTATGACAGGGCAGTTTCCGGATAATATCACTACCCGGCAAATATACAGTGAGTTGATGGAACTCGGTTTTACCCATGTTTTTGAAGTGGAACAGGGAGTGGAGGTTCTATTTGAGGCAATGACCGAATATCTTGAGAAAAACAGCAAAACCAAACCTCTCATATCCTCCTTTTGTCCCGCGATAGTCCGTCTGATCCAGGTTAAGTTTCCTGCCCTGGTCGATAATATTATAAATCTCAATCCGCCACTTGATATATCGGCACTTTATTTCCGTGAGCAGCTTGTGGATGAGGGTCATGACGAAAATGACATTGGTATTTTTTACATAACTCCATGTGCGGCCAAGATTGCAGCTGTCAAGACTCCCCCGGGAGAAAACGATTCTCCCATAACCGGTGTGATAAACATGAATTTTATATTCAATAAGGTTTATACACGTATAAAGCAAGGTACTGGAGATTCCTGTATAGTACCCGATATTTGCAGTTTATCAGCACGTTCCATCCTCTGGAGCCTGACCAACGGAGAATCTGTACATGCCGGTGGCAGAAGTATGGCCGTGGATGAAATACACAATGTGATCAATTTTTTGGAACAGCTTGAAAATGAGGAAATAAAAGACATAGATTTTCTTGAGTTGCGTGCCTGTGATGAAAGCTGTGCGGGTGGTGTGCTTACCACTGCAAACCGCTTCTTTACTGTCGAAAGGTTAAAAAAAAGGGCCGCCAGGGCAGTATCGGACACTGAAATAACTGACCAGGAGGGAAAGACCGGAATGTTCCGGCATAAAGAGAAACTGAAAAAAAGGATGACCGTCCAGCCTTTTGAACCCCGGTCTATGATGAAGCTGGATGAAGATATGTCAGAAGCTCTGAAGAAAATGAAACGGGTGGAGGAAATTGGCAAATGTCTTCCTGATGTGGATTGCGGTGCCTGCGGTTCACCCAATTGCCGCTCCTTTGCCGAAGATATCGTCCAGGGTTATTCAAAGATCAACCAGTGTGTTTTCGTGCAGAGGATTTTTGAAAAAAAAGGAATCTTGTCCCCCGAAGAGTCTATTAATATAATGAAGGGGGTATGGGGGAACGAAAAACTTGACAAAAATTGCTGATTGCTTCTCATCAATCCGGGGCCGCTCAAAACAATAGTCGGGTTCGGATAAATTTGAAATAATGATAATCTTATAAATGCATAATGTTATAAAACCCCCATGAGCTAAAGAACGCAAAAAGATATTTATAAAGCATGGGGGTTCCATGGGAATTGAAAAGCATTTTAACCGTTATGTGAATTTGTAACATCTTGTTAAATAAATTGATAAACATACTTTATACATGAAAGTTTCTGATCTGATAAAAGAACTGGGCCTGAAGGTGTTCGCAGGAGCAGGTGGCCTGGACAGGGATATTGACGGAGGATATGTTTCTGATTTGCTGAGCGACGTTATGGGTAATGCCGATACAGGCATGGTATGGATCACACTGCAAACACATAAGAATGTGATGGCCATAGCATCCCTCAAGGATCTTGCTGCCGTTATCCTGGTGAAGGGGTTAAGGCCTGATGCTGATATGGCTGCCCAGGGTGACATTGAGGGTATCCCGGTTCTGGGGTCTGATGATCAGACCTTCGATGTTGCAGGAAGGCTTTATGGCCTGATAAAAAAGTGATTTTGAACTTTCGGGTATGTGCCGGGATTAAAATGGAATTAAATGACTTATTATCAGGCTATTAATTTGTACTATGAAGGATTTCAGTGCTGATCTGCATATACATTCTGTGCTGTCACCATGCGGGGACCTGGATATGAGTCCCCGCAACATAATCCGTCGTGCGGGGGAGATGCAGATCGATATCATCGGAATCACTGATCACAACTCAACCAGACACGGTCCGCTTATGCGCAGGCTTGGAAGGGAAAACGGGATATTTGTTCTGACCGGGGCGGAGGTGACCAGCAGGGAGGAGGTACACTGCCTTTCATTTTTTGAAGATGATAGACAGCTTGCATCTTTTCAGAGGTACCTGGATGATCATCTGATTCCTTTTCCCAGTGATCCCCTTCGCTTTGGTCACCAAATTGTTGTTGATCAGGACGATAACATTCTTGAGGAGGAAAAAAATCTGCTGATTTATTCAATTGATCAGACTGTTAATCAGATAGAAGAGGTGGTTCACCTGCATAACGGGCTGTTTATTCCTGCACATATCAACAGGGAAAGAAACAGTATGACCAGCCAGCTGGGTTTTGTGCCTTCAGATATTATTATTGATGCACTTGAGATATCAAGACATGTGAGCAAAGTTGATTTTCTGAAACTCCATCCCGGTCTTGAAGATTATACATTTATCCAAAGTTCTGATGCCCATTTTCCTGAAGATATCGGGAAGGTATACTCTGTTTTCAGGCTGGAGGAGATCAGTTTCAGGGAGATTAGAATGGCTCTTGCAAAAAAGGGAGGAAGGGAGGTAATTTTGCCATGAAGGATATCGCGCTCCATATACTTGATATCGCACAGAACTCAATTTATGCAGGTGCTTCGATGGTTATAATAGAATTATGTAAAAAGTCCGCCGATGACCTTTTGTTTTTAAAAATCAGGGATAACGGCCATGGAATGGATGAAAAAACAAAAATGAAAATCACTGATCCTTACTACACAACCCGCACTTCAAGGAATGTGGGTCTGGGTATTCCCTTGCTGAAGCACAATGCGGAGCAGGCCGGGGGCACCCTTAAAATAGAATCGGTTTCGGGCGGGGGTACCTGCATAACCGCATCCTTCGGATACTCCCATTTTGACTGTCCGCCCCCGGGGGATATTGCCGGGGTTATAAGCATTCTGGCCGGCGCAAATCCGTTAATGGACCTTCTCTATCGTCATGCCTTTGAGGACTTTGAATATGTATTTGACACAAGGGAGATAAAGGAGGTTTTGGAGGATGTCCCGTTAAGCGATCCTGCAGTAATAAGATATATGAAAGAGATGATTGAGGAGAATCTGGGGGAGGTACCTGAAACCTGACAACCATAATAAAAATCATGAAATTTTTTCATTAATTGGAATACATTTGTACACCTGCTTTTGAAGACCTTAAAAGAAAATTTGAAAATTCTTTCACAAATAAAATATACAAGATATGAGTAAAGTAAAATCACTGGCTGATCTGAAAAAAATGAAGGACCAGTTTCGTTCAAAAATATCGCTCAGGGAGAAGAGCGAGCACCCCGAGGGTATGGTCCGCGTCAAGATAGCAATGGCCACATGCGGAATCGCATCGGGAGCAAAAGATGTTATGGATTTTATGGTCGGGAACCTTGAAAAGCGCAATGTGGATGCGGTTGTAACGCAGACAGGGTGCATGGGATATTGTTATGCCGAACCAACCATTGAAGTTACGCTGCCCGGACAGGATCCGGTTGTTTACGGATATGTTGACCTTAAGAAAGCAGATGAAATAATTGAAAAATATATTAAGCAGGGTGAACTGGTTGACGGTATCATCCCGGTGAATTACGAAACTATTGATAAAAAATATA
>SLOS01000349.1 GCA_007132365.1 Bacteroidales bacterium
GGATTCTAAGTTGGCCGTACCATTTTCCGCCACGTTCGAACAATACTTTATCCCCCGGGCTGAAGCGTCCTGAATTGACCTTATTCAGAGTTTGCCATGGGGATGAGGCAGAGGTGCCGCTGTTATTATCATTTCCTCCGGGAGAAATATAATAGGAGACAGAAGAAGAAGCTGAAGCATTCTCAGTGGCGAAAACACAAAATAATGCAGATAAGCAGCCTGACAAGACTAAAATTAAGGTCTTCAAGTTTTTTAAAGATAGGGAACTATAATATTTATACTCTGATTTTAAACTTTTTGTTTCGGACACTAAAAAAAAGGCATCTCAGTAAGATACCTTTTTTTAATGCTCTTATTCGTTATTTAATCGAAGATGTTTTCAACGGTCAGGGTCGAGTAGTTGATATTCAGGGCATTTGCACGTCGCAATGCCTGTTTTACATCATCCACTATACCCATTCTAACCTCGTTGTCTACTTTCAGCGAAGTTCTCATAAAGGGGATCTCAGATTCATCCCGGGCTTCCCTTTCACTGGCTATAAAAGCAAAAATATCATCTGTTGTTGCGAACTGGTCATTTAGCTGTATACGGGGCTCGGTACCTAAGAGCCTCTGAAATGCCGATCTGGGCTGCCCTATGTAAATGTAGCTTACCAGTGACTTTCTTTCCAGTTTTCTGACCTCAGTTGCTGCCGGCAATCGCTGCATCACATTTATGGTAACTTCACGCATTGTTGTACTAACCATGAAAAAGAACAACAGCATAAAAACAATATCGGGAAGTGAGGCAGTACTTATCCCCGGCCTTTTACCTTTGTCTTTCCTTTGAAATTTTGCCATGTTAGTTTCCTCCTACTTGTCTGGGTTCGGCTTCAGAAATTCTCATCGGGAAAATCTTACGAACGGCGTCCTGCTGATCAGAATCGAGCCGGTCATATAAACGCCCAAATCTGTCCATTGCAAGTCCATCCCTGAGTTCATTGTAAGCCGCGGTCAATTCATTCTGAACTTTAATATACATGCCATAGGATGTCCCACGGGCGTTTTGGAGTGAGATTACCTGCCTGGAAATAGGCACTTCTCCAAAATATTCTACTTCTTCAACCACCTTTTCAGGCAGGTGTGCCAGGTCATTGGGATTGGCAATGAATTCTTTTGCCCTGTCTCTCAGATTCCGAATATCTTCAAGTTGACCTTCGACAAGGAGCATGTCCTGTGCATTTACGCGGACGGTAAAAATATTTCGCTCCCTGATCTGCTGGTCATCATCCTGCTCAGTGTCTGGCATGGGCGGCAGAACCCTTGATATGCCAGAGTCCACATCCATAGTGGTTGCAACCAGGAAGAATATCAGCAACATAAATGCGATATCAGCCATGGAAGCCGTGGGTATTTCCGGAACATTTCTTGCCATAATGTTAATTATTCATTTTTTGCTGCTGACTGCAGCAAAGATTTTACCTAAATATATTTCTGATTTCTGTATAAAAAATTGATAATATTGCAAGTGCAAGCAGAATATACATTGTGCCTAACTGAGTTCCTGCCATTTTCAGAACGTGCGGGACGTTGTCCGGATTTTCAGTGGCAAGGGGTAATACTTCATCAGACGAAAACTGCCATGCGATAAACACTATTACGGCTACTCCCACCAGGCCAATAAGTGTTTTTTTGGCATTCCTGGGGTTGGTCACCATCCTGATAGCCGGGAAAATAAGGGCTGCAACTAAAGCCAGGCCAACCAGAATATATGCCCAGATCAGGATTGTCTCGGTAACAACCGGCTCTCTCATGGGAGTGTCTGCAGTTCCCGGCACATCAGTTCCGAAGTAGAATATCAGCATCAGGGCAACTGATACTCCCATAAGAACATACAGGGAAATGGTTATTATTCTTTGGATTATATTGGACATGTTACCTATTTTTTGAGGTTATGTTTTACCAAAATATCGATCAGTGAGATGGAAGCATCTTCCATTGTATTAACAAGCGAATCGATTTTTGATGCGATGTAGTTGTAGAATACCTGAAGTATAATTGCTACAACAAGACCTGAAACTGTAGTAATAAGAGCAACCTTAATACCACCTGCCACAAGTGAGGGAGAAATATCGCCTGCTGCTTCGATCGAGTCAAATGCAGCAATCATCCCGATTACGGTACCCATAAAACCTAACATGGGTGCAATGGATATAAACAATGATATCCATGTCATGTTTTTCTCCAGCAGTCCGGTTTGAACACCACCATAGGCAACTACCGATTTTTCAACAACATCAATACCTTCATCGAATTTGCTGAGCCCCTGGTAGAAAATACTGGCAACGGGACCTCTTGTATCACGGCATACTTCTTTGGCTGCTTCAATACCTCCGTTTTCCAGCGCTTCTTCTACTTCAAGCAGTAACTTTTCAGTATTTGTGGTGGCAAAATTCAAATAAAGTATCCTTTCTATTGCAATTGCAAGACCAAAGATGAGGGCCAGCAGAACAACACCCATAAAACCTGCACCACCCTCAATAAAGATCCTTTTGATCTCCTGGTGAAGGGGCTGAGCTTCTTCTTCAACTTCTACTTCAACTGGTGAAGGAGTAACTTGCTGGATCTCTTCAGCGGGTTCTTCAATTTCTTCCTGAGCAATTGCAATATGTGATGCTCCAAATGAAAGAATTCCCAGTACTGCTAAATACGCAAATAAATTTTTCATGGTTTGTCTAAAATTTAATTATTAAAGTGTTGCAAATTTAGTTATAACTTTTAAAAATACAATTTTATTTTGTGTGCGGAGAAGGCGGGATTCGAACCCGCGATACCCTTTTGAGGTATACACACTTTCCAGGCGTGCGCCTTCGACCACTCGGCCACCTCTCCTACTAAAAATAAAACTGCTTTGATGTAAATTTTCAGCGTGTGAAGGTACAAAAAAATTCATAATATAAACAAACTGTCACTTTATTTCTCCTCTGAGAGAGTTATTTATAAATGTTCTAATATCTTTATTAGCTGTGTATTGTGCAAGAAGGAACATGATTTTCGTTACTGCAGCCTCGGTGGTGATATCGTTTCCGCTTAAAACACCTGCTTCAAGAAGTCTTTTCCCGGTATTGTATTTATTCATGTCAACGCTCCCAGCAGCACATTGGCTAACGTTCAATACAATGATGTTTCTTTTTACTGCGGCTTCTATTTCGGATAAGAACCATGATGCGGTTGGGGCATTTCCTGCTCCGTAAGTTTCGATGATCACGGCTTTAAGCCCGTCTGTATTAAACGTAGATCGCAGCAATTTATTTGTTATCCCGGGAAAAATTTTCAGAATGGCAACATTATTATCGAAGGAGTTATAAATTTTTAATTTTTTGTTCCCGTATGGATAGTTTATAGCATGATAGTTATATTCTATTTTAATTCCGGTTTCTGCCAGCGGGGGATAATTGTCTGACCGGAAGGCATTGAAGTAATCTACACTGTATTTTGTAGTGCGGTTTCCCCTGAAAAGCTTGTTTTGGAAAAATATGCAAACTTCGGGTACGGCCGGAGAGTTGTTTATTTTCCCCGCGGCTATTTCTATCGAAGTTATCAGGTTTTCTTTACCGTCTGTACGGAGCATCCCGATGGGCAGTTGCGATCCTGTGAAAATGACAGGTTTACCCAGGTTCTCAAGCAGGAAGCTCAGTGCTGAGGCTGAATATGCCATGGTATCTGTACCATGCAGAATAACAAACCCGTCAAAATCAGCATAATGGTTACCTATTGCAGTTGCCAGTCTTATCCACATATCCGGTGCAATTTCCGATGAATCTAACGGGGGAGTAAAGGAGATAGTTTTAATATCGAGGTCAAAACGTATAAGTTCCGGCAACTGCTTTGATATCTCAGCAAAATTAACAGGACGCAGGTTTCCTGTCTCAGGATCCAGGGACATGCCTATTGTGCCGCCGGTATATATGATCAGGATTGATTGTCTCTTCGGCATTATTCTGGTTTCAAATTGAACAGTTCGCAGGCATTTCCGGTTGTAACTTTTGCAACTTCTTCAAAGGTCAGGCCTTTCAGCCCGGCGATTTTTTCTGCTGTAAAGGTAAGGTAGGCACTTTCATTGCGTCTACCCCTGTGTGGTACAGGTGTGAGATACGGAGAGTCGGTTTCGAGAATAATGTTTTTCAGGTCAACCTCCCTGATTACCGGTCCGAGACCCGAGTTGCTGTATGTCACGACTCCTCCTATTCCGATTTTAAATCCCAGATCTGCAATTTCCACAGCCTGATCCACACTCCCTGAAAAGGCATGAAAAACTCCCCGGAGCCCGGTGCCTGAATGTGATTTTACAATTGCAAGTATTTTATCCATCGTTTTCCTCGAGTGAATGACAACCGGAAGTTCCAGCTTTATTGCCCACTCAAGGTGAGTGATGAAGGAAGCCTCCTGTTCACTTAGAAACAGAGTGTCCCAGTATGCGTCCATTCCTGTTTCTCCTATCGCCACAAATTCATTA
Source organism: Bacteroidales bacterium (assembly GCA_007132365.1). Taxonomy (GTDB): domain Bacteria; phylum Bacteroidota; class Bacteroidia; order Bacteroidales; family PUMT01; genus PXAP01. Next base: position 4,496 of record SLOS01000349.1, read on the forward strand.
TCACCTGCCATTTTCTCAAGAGTTGACAGCTGATGCCTGTAATCGCGTCTGACAGAAGTTGGGTGCAGGCCCAGCATTGGATAGCATTGACTGCTGTAACGTTTGCAAAGTTCCAGCATTGGCCCTGCAGATTTCAGGTCAATGTTCGGCAGCAGAATTTTTATGACATTTTTATCTGCTGCATTCTGAATGACCCGGTCGACGTCACCGCTGAAATGAGGTAAATATAAATGGGCATGGGTATCGATCAGGTTCATTGTCTGTAATTTATCATACAGCCCCCTGAGCCAGCATGGCATCGGCAACCTTGACAAAACCTCCAATGTTTGAGCCTTTGACGTAGTTAATATATCCATCCTGCTCAAGGCCGAACTTTATGCAGGTCTCATGAATATCTTTCATAATCTGCTGCAGTTTTTGATCAACCTCCTCGCGGTGCCAGCTCATTCTCATTGAATTTTGAGTCATTTCCAGTCCGCTCACTGCAACTCCCCCGGCATTGGCAGCCTTTCCGGGCCCGTAAAGTATCCGGTTTTTAAGATATACCTCTACCGCTTCTGCTGTAGAAGGCATATTTGCACCTTCAGAAATAACGAAACAACCGTTTTTGATCAGAGTTTCGGCCTCTTCTTTATTGATTTCATTCTCTGTCGCACAAGGCAGTGCAACATCGCATTTGATTATCCAGGGCCGTTTTCCATCATAATACTCCACCCCGAATTTGTCCGCATATTCCCTGATCCGCCCGCGCTTAATATTCTTTATTTCCATTACAGATGCCAGTTTTTCCCGGTCTATCCCAACGGGGTCATAAATAAAGCCGGTGCTGTCTGAGAGTGTAACAACTTTGGCTCCAAGCTCTGTTGCCTTTTCAGTGGCAAATTGAGCCACATTTCCTGAACCTGATACTGCAATGGTTTTTCCTTCAAGGCTATCATTGCGGGTCTGTAGCATTGCCTGGGCAAAATAGACACAACCGTATCCTGTCGCTTCAGGCCTTATAAGGCTTCCTCCCCATTCTCTGCCTTTCCCCGTCAGCACTCCGGTGAATTCATTCCTTAATCGTTTATACTGTCCGAACATGAAACCTATCTCCCTGCCTCCAACACCTATGTCACCGGCAGGTATATCAGTATCCGGGCCAATATGGCGGCTCAACTCGGTCATAAAACTCTGGCAGAACTTCATGACCTCATTGTCTGTTTTACCTTTTGGGTCAAAATCAGAACCTCCCTTTCCTCCACCCATGGGTAATGTGGTAAGAGAATTTTTAAATACCTGCTCAAAAGCCAGAAACTTAAGGATACCAAGATTGACAGTGGGGTGAAAACGTATTCCTCCCTTGTAGGGTCCAATTGCCGAGTTCATCTCAATCCTGTAGCCTTTGTTTATCTGTATTTCTCCTTTATCATCTATCCACGGGACCCTGTACATTATTATTCTTTCCGGTTCTGCTATCCGTTCAAGGATCCTGGCATGTTTATATTTAGGATTTTCTTCAATAAAAGGAATAAGTGATTCGGCCACTTCCTTCACTGCCTGATGAAATTCAAGTTCACCTGGATTTTTGGCAATTATATTTGCCATGAATTTTTCTACTCTGGGATCCATATATTTCCGTGCGGGTAAATTGTTAAAAGGTATCAGACAACAAACATAAAAATTTTTTAGCAAAAACTCACTGACAAGCTGTACATCTTCCCGGGGTGACTGGTAACATATCCCATGAATTCAAGGTTGAGCAGCAGATAAGAAATTTGCCCGGGCCCCAGTCCCGTTTCATCAGATATCTGGTCGGCTGTCATTTTTTCTTTTTCGCCAAGCAGAAGAATGACTTTTTTTTCTTCATTATTTAAATCATTTAAAGATAGCGGTTCTTTTTTCCCGGTGCGTTTCTCAGGCGGATCCCAGTTCATAATATATTCAATATCTTCAACCTTTTCAATAAGGGCGGCTTTATTGGTTTTAATCAGGTTATTGCAACCCTGTGATCTTTTATCGGTTACTCTTCCGGGCAGGGCAAAAACATCCCGGTTATATGAACTGGCCAGATCTGCTGTAATAAGGGCACCACCTTTAACTGATGATTCAATAACAATTGTTGCATCGGCAAGACCTGCAATTATTCTGTTGCGTTTTAAAAAATTGCCTCTTTCAGGCATGGTTTTACTGCCAAAATCTGTTACCAGCGCACCCTGTCCGCTGATTTTCTCAGCAACATTCCTGTGGGCTGATGGATATATGGTTGACAACCCGTGCGCAAGAACTGCTACTGTGGGAAGGTTGTTATCAAGAGCTGCTTTATGCGCACAGATGTCCACGCCATAAGCCAGCCCGCTGACAATCAAAGGTTTGTGTCCACGGGCAGAAAGCCCGGATACAAGGTTACGGCAAAATTCCAGCCCGTAAGTACTGGCATTCCTGGTTCCCACGATGCTCAGCACCCTGGTGTTATCCAGATCAGCGTCACCTCTGATAAACAGAACTACCGGGGAATCGGGACACTCCTTCAGCCTTTCGGGATAATCTTCATCGAGATAATAAAGTGTTTTTATCCTGTATTTTGATATGAATTCCATCTCCTTTTCCGCTTGAGCCAGAATACTGTGGTTTGTGATATTTTCAGCCAGTGTTTTCCCGATACCGGGAATTTTTTGAAGAAAAGCTTTACTGCTGGTAAAAACCTCTTCCGGGCTTCCTGCAGATTCAATTATTTTTTTTGCCAGTACACCACCGATTCCGGGAATCAGGTCAATGGCGATTTTATATTTCAGAGATTCATCATTAAAGCTTGTCATATCATTCCGCCCGGTTATTTGTGTAATATTAAATATACAAAAAAAAAAGACTGTCGCAGTTAATCGACAGCCTTATTTTATGGCTGATGCAAATTGAAGATTTACGATCTATATGACTCCCTGGTCGAGCATGGCATTTGCAACTTTCATGAATCCTGCAATATTTGCTCCTTTCATGTAGTTTACATAACCATCAGCTTCTTTTCCGTATTTTACGCACGACTCATGAATGTTTTTCATAATCAGGTGAAGTTTTTCCTCAACCTCTTCTGCGGTCCAGTTGAGCTTCATGGCATTCTGGGTTTGCTCAAGTCCGGAGGTGGATACACCGCCTGCGTTTGCAGCTTTTCCCGGCCCGTAGAGGATTTTGTTTTCCAGGAATATCTCTACCGCTTCAGGTGTTGATGGCATATTGGCTCCTTCTGTAACGCACAGGCAGCCATTTTTAACCAGATTCTTTGCATCATCATGGTCAAGCTCATTTTGAGTGGCACAGGGAAGTGCTATGTCGCACTTTACCTCCCAGGGGCGTTTGCCCTCATAAAACTGCGCATCCGGGAACTCGTATGAATATGGTTTTGCAATGTCCTGGTTTGAGGCTCTAAGCTCCAGAAGATAACCAATTTTCTCTCCCGTAATACCATCAGGGTCATAAATGTAGCCATCTGGTCCTGAAATTGTAACAACCCTGGCTCCAAGTTCGTTAGCTTTGATAATGGCACCCCATGCAACATTACCGAACCCTGAAACAGTTACGATTTTCCCTTTAAAGGTTTCACCCCGGGTCTTCAGCATCTCCTGTGCAAAAAAAACTGTGCCGAAACCTGTGGCTTCAGGCCTGATGAGACTTCCGCCCCAGTTCCTGCCTTTTCCCGTAAGTACACCGGTATGCTCTCCTGAAAGTTTCTTGTAAGTACCGAACATATAGCCTATCTCTTTTCCTCCTACACCAATGTCGCCGGCCGGTATGTCTGTATCCGGCCCGATAATCTTCCAGAGCTCAAGCATGTAAGACTGGCAGAAGCGCATTATCTCGGCGTTTGATTTTCCCTTCGGGTTGAAGTCCGATCCTCCCTTGGCTCCACCCATCGGAAGGGTTGTGAGAGAGTTCTTGAAAATCTGTTCAAAGCCCAGAAATTTAAGAATGCTCAGATTAACGCTCGGGTGGAAGCGAAGGCCCCCTTTGTATGGACCGATAGCATTATTGAATTGTATTCTGTAGCCAATATTAACGTGCGCCTGTCCCTGATCATCAACCCATGGTATTTTAAAGGTAAGGACCCTGTCAGGTTCTATAAGGCGTTCAATAATTGCTGCAGATTCAAACTGTGGGTTCTGATTGTAAATTTCCTCAATAGATTCCAGCACCTCACGAACTGCCTGCAGGTATTCCAGTTCCCCTGGATGTTTTTTCTCCAGGTCGATCATTAATTTGTCTACATTCATGATTGGTATTTTTTAAGTTGTTTTTTGATTTTTTGCCTGAAACCTAAAAAGAAGTTTACAAAATTAAATGAAAACAGATCACACCGCTTATGACTTTCCTCATGGCTGTCAATGACTTTTCTCATGAGTTATGGCGCTAACATTCAGTTTAACAGCTAATTGCTGTATTAATTGAGTCTGAATATGCTGTATAATATGTTTTTATCCGCCGACCTGGCCGGCCAGGATCAGCTTCTGAAGGGATGCCATCATTTTATTCTTATCCTGCCTTCTGAGGGCGGTAATGCTTACCGGAGGATATTTGGCGACTCCCTTAGGCGTTTGCCTGTAAATGATTATGCTCTCCCTGAATCCTAAAAGTGATCTTTTTAGTTCAAATTTGTGCAGCTCCTTTTTATTGAATTCAATCGATTTTTTTTTGGCTGCCAGGGGTCGCAGGCTGAAATAGCGAAGGATAAATTTATTACCGGTATCAGAGTAATAAATATAATTATGGTCCCGCAGAATATGGTAAAGAAAATATAATATGAACAGTCCGACGATAAATCCTGCAATCTGGTCCATGTTAAAACCAAATGCACCATGTGCAAGTACATCGGTAAAATATATCAAACCTACTGCGATTACAAGTATCAGAAGTGCAATGGTTTTTTGAATTTTAAGGTTAACTGCCTGCTTTTGATTGTTGATTACCATCATTTTTTATTTTTTATGTTTTTTCTTCTGCTTATCTCAAGTTTGACAAAGTGCAATTCCCTTCCTGCCTGTCCGGTTACCGACTTGTTCTCTTCCGCCCGTCTTATCAGGTATGGAATCAGATACCGTACCGGTCCGTAAGGAAGATATTTGGCCACATTGTATGAATGGGCCGCCATATTGAAACTTATATGATCACTCATACCATAAAGTTGCGAAACATATACGCGTGGATCATTCTTCTGCAGTTTCCGGGATTTCATCAGGTTCATCAGCAGTAAAAGGCTTTCTTCATTATGCGTGCCGGCAAAAAGGTCTATTCTGTCAATATTCTCAAGGCAGATTGCAATTGCCGAGTTAAATGCGTTATCCGTACTTTGCTTGTCAGGGTATATGGGTGAAGGGTACCCCATTTTCAGCGCGCGTTCCCGTTCCTGTTCCATATAGGCGCCGCGAACAAGTTTCAGACCCAGATGATACTTTTTCTCTCTTGCGATCCTGATACAATCTCTGAGAAAATCAAGCCTGTCGTGGCGGTACATCTGGATGGTGTTGAAAACTATTGCCTTCTCTTTGTTGTAAAGCTGCATCATTTCCATCACCAGGCTGTCGAAAATATCCTGGTAGTGACTTTCTTCAGCATCTATCATAACGGGTATTCGCCTTTCGTAAGCGGCCTGGCAGAGGGTCCTGATGTTTTGCCTGAGTTTTTCTGTGTCGCTTTCGCGGAATGACGCTGCGGATTTTTCTGGGTCGCTTTCGAGGAATGAAGGTACGGCAGATTCAGCTGCCGCTGTCAGGAAGCGGACCGGTGCTATGGCTGTTGGTTTAAATACGGAGAAGGGGACGGAAGTGGTTTCTCTGGCTAAGTCCATCGTCCTGCGTATTTCATGTATAACAGATTCTGTCTGATCGTCAGACTCCTGAATTTCGGCTGCATAATCCAGTACAGACTCAACATTGAATTTTGAAAGCCTGTCAATCAAATTCCGGGATTCTTCGATAGTTTCTCCTCCGCAAAAATGGCTGAAGATTGTGGGTTTTACAATCCATCTGACAGGAATTTTCAGGTGGATTGCAAGATTGGCTAATTTACCTGAAAGCCTTACAAGTAAAGGGTATGACATCAGGCTAAAGAGGATTGATGCTTTTCTGAGCTCTTTATTTGTTCTTATTTTAAAAGCAGTTTCTGTATTTTCAAATATTTGCATTTACTTTGATCAATCTGGTTTATTTTTACCGTCCGGATATTTATGTTTTTCACATTTATTTACAGTATGCCTGAGGATAAGTACTCCCTGAGCATCAAAATTAAATAATGAATGTAATATTATTGCAACATTATTAAATAAATAAGGTAAAAGAATAATTCAGGATATAAAATTTTCCGTAATTATGTATGAATTCATTTCAGGCAATATCACCGAACTTACACCGGCCCATATTGTTGTTGAAAACGCTGGTATCGGCTATTTTATAAACATTTCACTTAATACCTATTCCGCACTCAGCGGGAAACAGGCCTCACGGGTATTCCTGCACCAGGTTGTCAGGGAAGATGCACATCTCCTCTTTGGTTTTGCCGACAGGGAAGAGAGGAACCTTTTCAGGCTGCTGATAACTGTTTCGGGTATAGGTGCAAATACAGCCCGGCTGATGCTGTCATCCTTAACTCCCGCTGAGATCCAGAAGGCCATTGCAGGAGGGAATGCAGATACGTTAAAAGGGGTCAAGGGTATAGGGTTAAAGTCGGCCCAGAGAATAATAGTTGATCTTAAAGACAAACTGGGTAAATTGGCCGGAAGTGAAGAAATATTTACCGTAGCAGACAATACCATCAGAGAAGAATCGTTATCAGCATTAATAATGCTGGGATTCCCCAAGAACTCGGTCGAAAAGGTGATTAACCGGTTGTTGGCTGACGGTGAAATTACATCGGTAGAGGATTTGGTAAAGAGGGCTTTGAAGAAACTCTAGATATTAATCTTATTGGCTTTCCTATTGGTTAAGACATCAAAATATTCCGGTATATCTTTTTGGGCATTGTTGTTTTTGGTTTTTTTCCTGACTTCGGGCACCTCAACCAGATTCCATGAGTCTGAAAATTTTTCCGGAGAATCTCAGAGCAAAACAGAATCCGGAGGATATATTCAGGAGGTTCAGCAGCCCCAGCTGCAGGATCCCCCGCAATCAGGAAGGATCCCGTTGCCACCCCATTTCAGGATCATAACCGAATACGATATTGCAACCAATTCCTACCTTTTGCGCCGAAAGGCAGGTGAAATTGAAATTGGCCGCCCCGGTGTCATGAGCTTTGAAGAATACAGGAAATACAGTCTTGAAAAAGCCATGAGTGAATACTGGCAACAACGTGCAAGGGGTGAGGCGGCGGACGGAAGGGCTGAATTTATTCCAGGATTGTCACTTGGCGTTGAGGCCATAGATATGATCTTCGGAAGCGATGTTGTCAACATACAGCCACAGGGATCAGCCGAGTTGATTTTTGGTATCAACACCGTTAAAAATGAAAGGCCGGATCTTCAGGAGGAGCTCAGGCGCACCACCACTTTTGATTTTCAGGAGAAGATCCAGATGAATGTTACCGGAACAATCGGCGACAGGGTCAGTCTCGGGATCAATTACAATACCGAGGCAATGTTTGAGTTTGAAAACCAGACAAAACTGGAATATACCGGCAGTGAGGATGAGATAATTCAAAGGATAGAAGCGGGCAATGTTACCCTCCCGTTGCCGGGTTCACTTATTACAGGCAGCCAGAGCCTTTTCGGACTGAAGACCGAGTTGCGGTTCGGAAATCTGACAGTTACCAGTGTTCTTTCCCAGCAAAAGGGTGAGTCCTCCGTCATAGAGGTTCGCGGGGGAGCCCAGACACAGGATTTCGAAGTGTTTGCCGATGATTATGATGCAAACAGGCATTTCTTCCTTTCTCAGTATTTCAGGGATACATATGAGGCATCGCTCCGCAACCTTCCTGTGATCACTTCTGGCATTAATATCTCCAGGGTTGAGGTATGGGTAACCAACAAAACCAACAATTTTGAAAATTCCAGGAATATTGTTGCCTTTATGGACCTGGCGGAGAGTCAGGAGAATATTTTTTCAGATAATATTTTCAGCCAGGATCCTTCCCGGCCCGGCAAACATCCCCGTAACTCCCTGAACAATTTGTATGAAATGATGACCACTACCTATTCAGGTATCAGGAACATCACCCAGGTAACTACCACCCTTCAGCCGCTGAGGCCGGATTTCATTATCGGTCAGGATTATGAGGAGATTGAGAATGCAAGAAAACTGTCTCCAAGAGATTACTCCATCAATTCAAGGCTTGGTTATATATCGCTCAATACTGCCCTGAATGCTGATGAAGTGCTTGCCATTGCTTTCGAATATACAATGGGGGGACAGATATACAGGGTTGGTGAGTTCTCCAATGAGGGGATTACCGCACCGGAAGCACTGGTAGTCAAACTGCTCAAAGGTACCAATCTTACGCCAAGGCTGCCGACATGGAAACTGATGATGAAAAATGTTTATTCCATTGGTGCATGGCAGGTAAACCGGAGGGATTTCGTTCTTAACGTGATGTATCAGGATGACCAGACAGGGAATGCACTGAATTATATTCCTGCAGGAAGGATACAGGAGCAGACGCTGCTAAGGGTCATGAACCTTGATAACATGAATTCGCAACTTGACCCGTATCCCGACGGCTCATTTGATTTTCTTGAGGGTGTCACGATAAATTCTTCCACAGGACGAATATTTTTCCCGGTGCTTGAGCCTTTCGGATCGCATCTGAGAAGTAAAATAGGTGATGATGCTATAGCGAACCGGTACGTGTTCCAGGAGCTATATGATTCAACTCAGACAATTGCACGCCAGATTGCAGAGAAAAACAAGTTTATGCTTGCCGGTACGTACCAGTCCACTGCCGGATCGGAAATACCGCTGAATGCAATGAATGTGCCAAGGGGATCGGTAATTGTTACCGCCGGAGGTATTCAGCTTACTGAGAATATTGACTACACGGTCGATTACACCCTGGGAAGGGTCCAGATAATCAATGACGGATTGCTTGAGTCGGGAACTCCCATTAGAATTTCCCTTGAAAGTCAGTCACTTTTTAATATCCAGACAAAGACACTGGTGGGGTCACATTTTGATTACCGCTTTTCTGATAATTTCAATGTCGGGGCTACCATCCTTAATCTGACAGAGCGACCTCTTACCCAGAAAGTGAATTTTGGTGATGAACCGATATCAAACACAATCTGGGGTCTTAATACCTCTTATCGTACCGAGTCACGGTTTCTTACCAACCTGATTGACAGGCTGCCATTTATCCAGACGAGTGCGGTTTCAAGTATCTCGTTCCAGGGGGAATTTGCCCATCTTATACCGGGCCATTCAAGAGCATTGGGCAGTGCAGGGGTATCGTATATTGATGATTTTGAGGCGACCAAAACAACCATAGATCTGAAAATGCCCAGTGCCTGGATTATATCCAGTACACCTGAAGGTCAGGACCTGTTCCCTGAATCGGCTCTTTCAAACGATCTTGCCTACGGATACAACCGGGCCCTGCTGGCCTGGTACGTGATAGACCCGCTTTTTCTCAGGAATACTTCTGCAACACCGGGCCATATAAGAAATAACCCTGATCTGCAGTCGAGCCATTTCGTCAGGGAGATTTTTGAAAGGGAGCTCTTCCCTGCCAGGGAAACACCCAGTGGCATACCTACAAATATTCCCGTGTTGAATCTTGCCTATTATCCGCAGGACAGGGGTCCTTACAACTATGATGTTCGGCCTTCTGCCTGGTCCGCCGGTATAGATGCCGGAGGCCGGTTACTGAACCCGGCCGGTCGCTGGGGTGGTATTATGCGGTCATTGTTCACCACTGATTTTGAGGCTGCAAATATTGAGTACGTGGAATTCTGGCTGATGGACCCGTTTATAGAGCATGCTGAAGATTACAGTGGCGGGGACTTCTACATAAACCTCGGAAATGTTTCGGAAGACATCCTTAAAGACGGACGGAAGAGTTTTGAAAACGGTTTGCCAATAAGTGAGGAGGTGACAAATGTTGACACTACCGCATGGGGCCGGGTTCCAACACAGCAGTCTCTTGTAAACGCCTTCGACGATAATCCCAGGGCCAGGGAGTTCCAGGATGTGGGACTTAATGGTTTGCGCACGGTTGACGAGCGTTCATTTTTTGCTGATTTTCTGGATGAGATAGCACAGTTTGTTGGCCAGGATTCACCTGCTTATCAAAATGCATGGGATGACCCTTCGAGTGATAATTATCGTTATTTCAGGGGCAGGGAGTGGGATGCCCGTGAGGCTGATATACTCACAAGGTACAGATACTATAATAACATGGAGGGTAACTCCCCCACTTCCGAACAATCACCGGAATCATATCCCACATCTGCAACCACTCTGCCCAATACGGAAGATATAAACCGGGACAATACCCTGAACAAATCGGAAGCATATTTTCAGTACCGTGTCAGTATAAGGCCTGAGGACCTCCGTGTGGGGCATAATTATGTGGTTGACTCCGTCCGTACTTCGGTCAAGTTCCCTAATGGTGAGCAGTCCTCTGTTAACTGGTACCAGTTCAGGGTTCCTTTGTCTGACTATGAGAGGGCTGTCGGTCCGATTCAGGATTTCAAATCCATCCGTTTTATACGTATGTTCCTCACCGGTTTTGAAGACCCGGTAGTTATGAGGTTTGCCCGCCTTGACCTGGTCAGAAGTGACTGGCGGCAATACAACCTGTCCCTTATGGAAGGGCAGGAGGGACTGGCACATCCCGAGAAGGTAACGGGGACTTTTGATATTTCTGCCGTCAATATTGAAGAAAATGCCAGTAAGACGCCTGTGAACTATGTACTGCCTCCCGGGATCGACCGGGTAATTGACCCGACCAACCCACAGCTTCAGCAGCTCAATGAACAGTCCATGGTACTTAAGGTTGAAAATCTTGAAGATGGTGATGCAAGGGCTGCTTTTAAAAACCTGAATCTCGATATAAGGCAATACAGGAGAATCCAGATGGAGGTGCATGCCGCGGCATTACCCGGTGATATTCTCAATGATGGCGATCTTACCATGTTCATCAGGCTGGGGACCGATTACAGGAATAATTATTATGAATATGAGATACCTTTGAGGGTGACCCCACCCGGACGTTATGACAACAACAGGGACAGCGACAGACTGATTGTCTGGCCTGACGAGAACAGGCTTGATATAGAACTCGATATATTTCAACAGCTTAAACAGGCCAGGAATCAGCAGATGAATACTCCGGGATCAAATATCTCAGTCTCCACGGTCTTTTCGCAGATGGATGGCGAAAACCGGGTTAAAGTAGTTGGTAATCCCAATCTGAGTAATGTAAGAACCATGATGATAGGAGTCCGGAACCCGAGCCGTATCACTGATCACCGACAGGATGATGACGGTTTGCCCAGGTCGGGTGAAATTTGGGTAAATGAACTTCGGCTTACCAACTTCAACGAGGAAGGCGGATGGGCTGCAAATGCCAGACTCACTGCAAGGCTGGCAGACCTTGGCACTGTTACTTTTGCAGGCTCCACCAGCCAGCCCGGGTTTGGCAGTATCGAAAAGAAAGTAAATGAAAGGTTGCAGGAGCAGATAAATCAGTATGACATATCGACCAATCTGGAACTTGGGAGATTCTTCCCTGAAGATTCAGGAGTTCGCATCCCTTTGTATTTAGGCTATTCAGAAGGATTTATTAATCCCAAATATAATCCGATCGATCCGGACGTACCCCTAAGGGATGCCATGGATTCTGCCCAGACAAGACGTGAAAGAGACTCAATCCGCGATATAGCCCAGGATTATACCCAGAGAAAAAGCCTGAATCTGACAAATGTGCAGATATCAAGGCCTGGCGCCCCACAAAGATTTTACAGTATCAGCAACTGGTCCCTCAGTTATGCTTTCAGTGAGATGTTCGGGCGCAACATTAACACTGATTATCGCATTCAGCGCAATTTCCGGGGAGGGTTGAACTACAATTATACAGGCCAGCCCAATAACATCACCCCGTTCAGCAGCTGGAGCATCCTCAGGTCTCCTGCATTGCGTATATTAAGGGATTTTAATTTTTATTACTCCCCCTCCTTCCTCTCGTTCCGGACCGACCTGAACAGGTATTACCAGGCTAACCAGTTAAGGAACATCAATAACCCCGATTTCCTGATTTTGCCAACCTATCAGAAAGATTTCCACTGGAACAGGTTTTATGATATGAGGTTCGACCTGACCCGGCAGCTGAGATTTGAGTTTTCTGCCACCAATACTGCACGTATTGATGAACCTGAGGGGATAGTGGACAGGTACAGGGATCCTGACAGTTACCGGCAGTGGAAAGACTCTGTACTGATCAACCTCAGGAATCTCGGACGAACCACCCGGTATTACCATTCGGCAAATCTTACCTATACACTGCCTGTTAACAAGATCCCGTTTTTTAACTGGGTAAACATTACTGCACGATATAATTCTACCTACGGCTGGGATACAGGAATGATACTGCCCGATACAGTTGATATAAACCTCGGGAATATAATAAAGAACAGCAACACCACTCAGCTCAACGGACAGTTTAACCTTGTGAACCTTTATAACAAGGTAGGATACTTCCAAAGGGTGAATCAAAGTGGCCGCCAGGTGCGGGGAGGGGCGGCTGCCCAGCCCCGTGAACGGGTTTACAGGGATGTCACTTATGAGAGGAGGAATGTTAATTTCAGGGCAGATCAGACCCGCATAATCAACCATAATCTGAATACTCCTGACATTGTGGTAAGGGTGACCGACGCCCAGGGCCGGCCCGTTAGCGGGCGGACTGAGATTCTGAGTGAACGAAGGGCCAGTTTCACTCCGGAAGATGACATTCAGGGTGCAACCATCAGGGTTGAGGGTAAGGTGGAGGTCGGGGAATCAATCATTAACAAGATTGCCGAGCATTCTGCCAGGTTTGTTATGGCTGTAAAGAATATCGGGGTGTCATATTCACATACTGACGGTACAATTCTGCATGGTTATTTACCGCGGACCGACTGGTTGGGCACCCAGTCCTACAATGATGCGCTGGCTCCGGGGTGGCCCTTCATCCTTGGATACCAGGACCCGGATTTTGCATGGAAAGCAATCCGACACGGATGGATGACCACCGATACCACCCTGAATGAGCCCTTTATGATGAGCCACAGTAATACCTTTAATCTTCGCAGCACCATAGAACCAATTCAGGGATTCCGCATTGACCTTACGGCAAGCCGCACCTTTGTCAACAATATGCATGAATATTATTATGCCGACAGATTTGGCGATTTTCATGCAAGTAATAAGATAAATTCCGGTAATTTCAATATGACCTTTGTATCCCTGAGAACAGCCTTTGAAAAACCCACCGGTGAAAATAACTACTATTCTTCAGCTTATGAGGATTTTGGCCGTTACAGGAGTATAATTGCAGGAAGGCTTGCAGACAGAAGGGGGCATTCAGCGGATTATGATCCGGGAGCTTCTGATGAGGAAGGGTTTCCTGACGGTTACGGAAATTTGTCCCAGGAAGTATTATTGCCTGCTTTCATGGCTGCATACGGCCGGATGGATCCAGGAAATATAACATTGAGAACATTCCCGATGATACCTTTACCCAACTGGAGAATAGTTTACGACGGACTTTCCCGTGTGCCCCTTCTTAACCGTGTGCTGGAGTCAGCGAATATTAATCATGCCTACCGTTCCACTTACAGTATCTCCAATTATATCACCAATCTGAGCTACAGGGAGGGCGATGACGGACTCAGCTATGTAAGGGATAATGTCAGGGGTAATTTTATTTCAGAATTTGATATCTCTTCTGTAGCATTAAGCGAGCAGTTCAATCCCCTGGTCAATATTGATATAACCTGGAACAATAACTTTACATCCAGGGCTGAGTTGCGGAAGACGAGGACTGTCTCGCTGAGTTTTGCAAACAATCAGATTTCTGAGATAAAAAGCGATGAGATGGTGTTTGGAATAGGCTACCGGTTCAGGGATGTACAGTTTATATACAGGACCGCCGGCACGCAGAGGGAGTTGAGAAGCGACCTTAATTTAAGGGCTGATCTCTCAATCAGGGAAAATCTTACAATTGTAAGAAGGCTTGCAGA
>SLOS01000272.1 GCA_007132365.1 Bacteroidales bacterium
GAAAGGGTTTATGATAATCAGGATTTCCAGGATGAGCTTGATGCAGGTACCATCTACAGCATTCTTGAAGATGAGATAGCCCCAATGTTTTATGAAAGGAACAGCAATGGTGTTCCGGAAGAGTGGGTTAATACAATAAAGAACTCCATAAGTGGTATCGCACCTAAATTCACCATGCGACGGATGCTGAACGATTATATCGACCGTTTCTATTCAAGGCAGTATAAACGCTTTTTGAAAATCAGTGATAATGATTTTGAACTGGCAAGGCAGCTGGCATCCTGGAAACGGCGAATGTACAGGGGATGGGAAAACATTGAGGTAGTTGATGTTAAATATCCGGATACATCAGGAAAGCCTCTTTTGCTTGGCCATGAACATAACGGTGAGCTGGTACTTGACCTGAAGGAGCTGAATGCCTCATCAGTTGGTGTAGAGCAGGTTATAGTTGATATACACCCCCAAAACGGCAATGTGGATATGGTGGACGTTCACGAGCTTCAGCTGATAGATACCCAGGGCAGTCTTGCCCGCTACAGTCTGCAGATTTATCCGGCAAAAGCCGGGGCTTTTCATTACGGCATCCGTATTTTCCCGAAACATCCGGAGCTTCCCCACAGGCAGGATCTGGGATTTGTCAAATGGATATGACCTGAAAGGTTCCTGTTGATGTAAAATTTCTGCCACAAATGCATGTTTTTTTGGATTTTTCTGGCAATAGCTTACTTTTGGATAATGAAGAGTGTGTATATACTAAACCTGTATCCTAATCCTTGAATTACATCAAATGACAGCGATTGACTGGATTGTACTGGGAATATTCTTTGTTCTTTTATTCATGGTGGTCTGGTGGGTCATCAGGCAGAAGGAGGAGACCCCGGCCGACTATTTTCTTGCCGGTAGGAATGCCGGCTGGTTTGTTATCGGAGCTTCCATATTTGCCTCCAATATAGGTTCTGAACACCTGGTAGGACTTGCCGGGGCCGGAGCAGAAAGTGGCATGGCAATGGCACACTGGGAAATGCACGGGTGGATGATCCTTATACTGGGTTGGGTGTTTGTTCCATTTTACTCAAGAAGCAGGGTTTTCACCATGCCGGAATTCCTTGAAAGGCGGTACAATTCAGCTTCCCGGAATTTCCTGTCCATAATCTCCCTGGTGAGCTATGTGCTTACAAAGGTTGCCGTTACCGTTTATGCAGGCGGTATTGTCTTTAAGGAGGTTTTTGGTATCGAGGAATGGATGGGGATTGACTTTTTCTGGATAGGGGCAATCGGACTGGTGGTTATTACCGGTATCTACACTGTGATAGGGGGTATGAAATCAGTTCTTTACACCTCCCTGATACAGATGCCCGTTCTTTTACTGGGGTCCATTGTTATCGTGGTTGTCGGACTGCGGGAGCTTGGCGGATGGGGCGAACTTATGACGATAGCCGGCGCAAATGTTACAGAACATGGAGATTCGATGATGAGCCTGATGCGTTCTCACAAAGATTCGGAGTTCCCGTGGACCGGCGTGCTGCTGGGATCTGCCATTATCGGGTTCTGGTACTGGTGTACCGACCAGTATATTGTGCAACGTGTGCTTTCCGGACAGAATCAGAAGCAGGCCAGAAGGGGGACCATATTCGGCGCTTACCTGAAGCTCCTCCCTGTATTTATTTTCCTTGTTCCGGGTATTATAGCCTATGCTCTTCATCAGAAGGGGATGATGGAGCTTACCAGCTCCGATGCGGCTTTCTCCACCCTGGTGGCCAGCCTGCTGCCGGTAGGAGTGAAGGGAATTGTGGTCGGGGGACTGATTGCGGCGCTGATGAGTTCACTGGCTTCATTGTTCAATTCATCTGCCATACTTTTCACGATGGACTTTTACAAAAGGTTCAAACCCGAATCAACCGAGAGGCACCTTGTTTATGTGGGACGCGCTGCAACAACCGTTATTGTGATTCTGGGTATCCTCTGGATACCTGTTATGCGCGGCATAGGCCAGGTTCTTTACCAGTATCTCCAGGATGTGCAGTCACTGCTTTCCCCGGGTATTGCCTCTGTATTCCTGCTGGGTGTTTTCTGGAAACGTGCATCACCGGCCGGGGGTTTCATGGGATTGCTGACCGGTTTTTTCCTTGGCATGACAAGGCTTGCAGCCAATGTTATGGAACCCTACCTGAATCCGGACGGGCTGTTCTACAGGGTCATACTGGAGCCTAACTGGCTTCATTACTCAATATACCTGTTTTTCCTCTGTATAGTTGTAATCGTTGTTGTTTCGCTGCTTACAAAGCCTGCCGACGCAACAAAAACCGTGGGACTGACATACGGGTCTGCAAATGAGGAGCAGAAGAAAGAAACAAGAGAGAGCTGGAACAAATGGGATGTGATACATACAATAATAATCCTGAGTGTGATCGGACTGTTCTATATTGCTTTCTGGTAACAGGGACTATCCATCAGAGAAAGCTGGATGAGAAGGACAAGCCCCCGGTGAAGAATAATCTTAAATAATGCATATTATGCAAGATAGAAAAGAGAAAAGCCTCTGGTTCCTTACCGGGAGCCAGCATCTTTACGGAAAGGAGACACTTGAAAAAGTCGCAGCCAACGCAAAAGAGATAGCAGGGGCGCTTAACGACAGTTTCGGGCCGCTGGTGAGGGTGGTTTTCAAACCGGTTCTGACAACATCTGAGGATATTCTGAGTATCTGCATGGAGGCTAACAATGACCCCGTCTGTGTGGGAGTTATATGCTGGATGCACACATTTTCTCCGGCGCAGATGTGGATCGGGGGACTGAAGGGTTTGCAGAAACCGTTTGTGCATCTGCACACCCAGCATAACAGGGATATACCATGGGACGAGATCGACATGGATTTTATGAACCTTAACCAGTCCGCCCACGGTGATCGCGAGTTCGGTTTTATATGCAGCAGGATGGCTATCGACCGCCATGTTGTTACAGGTCACTGGAAGGATCCGGAAGTCGCGGCTGATATTGGCGATTGGGCAAGGGCGGCAGTCGCGCGGGATGAGTCCTTTTCACTGAAAATCGCCCGGTTTGGAGACAACATGAGGGATGTGGCCGTTACAGAGGGCGACAAGGTAGAGGCAAGGATGAAAATGGGATGGGCTGTTAAGGGCTACGGTGTTGGTGAACTCGTTGCCAGGGTAAATGCAGTGGCGGAACAGGATGCCCGTGCACTGGTTGATGAATATAAGGAGGCCTACTCCCTTTCGGGGAAACTGACTGATGATCCTGATGCACTGCGGAAGCTGGAAGAGGCGGCAAAGATTGAACTTGGGATTCTTGACTTTTTGCAGGAAGGAGGGTTCAGCGCTTTTACAACTACTTTTGAAGATCTTCACGGACTGAGCCAGTTACCGGGACTGGCGGTGCAGAGGCTGATGGCCGGGGGATACGGCTTCGGGGCGGAAGGGGACTGGAAGACTGCCGCTCTGGTAAGGTGCATGAAGGTGATGAGCCGGGGACTGGAGGGAGGGACCTCATTCATGGAGGACTATACCTATCACCTCGACCCTTCCGGCATGTCGGTGCTTGGCGCCCATATGCTCGAAGTTTGTCCGTCGTTAGCCTCGGCCAGACCCAGCCTTGAACTGCATCCGCTTGCTATCGGCGGCAAGGATGACCCGCCCAGGCTGGTCTTTCCGGTAGCGACGGGGAAGGCGCTGAATGCCTCCCTTCTGGATATGGGCAACAGGTTCAGGATGGTGGTCAACACCGTCACAAGCATCAAATCGCCGGACCTGCCAAAGCTTCCTGTGGCAAGGGCACTCTGGGCTCCGGATCCGGATTTGAAAATATCTGCCACTGCATGGATCCTGGCAGGAGGAGCACATCACACGGGATTCAGCATGTCGCTAAGACCGGTTCATATGGAACATTTTTCAAGAATGTTGGGCATAGAACACCTTATCATCGACACCGGGACCACCATCAGGGAGTTCAGGAACGAGCTGAGGTGGAATGAACTTTATTATAAAATTCAGGAATAACAGGAATAGTTTCTCCTGCGTCAGTAGAAAAACTCCTGAGCGGGACTGATTCATGGGGGTCGGGCAACACCTGCCGGACAGGCACTATTTGCGAAAGCACGGCAAAGATGCCTGTTACGGCCAAAAAAGGAAGTGATAGCCGGATTCAGGATAGTTCCCGGCAGGGTGTAACCGGTTATCACTGAAGGGCGATGCCGGCATCATCCTTTTCCGGTGGGGGATATGGAAGCTGAAATATGCTCCAGACCTGACATTAATGTTATTTTGTCTGGCGAAGGCTTACGGGGGTTCATTTAATGAATACCCTGCCCGTTTTTTCTGTTCGTTCTCCCGAAACCCTGATCAGGTAAATGCCTTCGACAATATTATCAACCATGAATGAGTTCCTGTCTGAATGCATCAGTCTTTGAGTTTTCATCTTCCTGCCCGCAATGTCATAAAGTGTAGCATATGTATTTGGAGGGACTTCGCCAACTATAAACACTTCTTTGCCGTATGAGTAAATCTTTATCTTTTCTTCAACGTCCCATTCATTTGTTTCTTCCGGACTGACAAAACGGATATCGGCATGAATGAAAAACCTTCCGGGACCTTCAGTGTCCGCATCAAGGGAAACGGTATAGTTCTCTTTTATCAGATCGGTAAACACATCCTGTTCCCTGTCCTCAAGAACTATCCTGGCTCCGGCTGGCAATCTGAGCCCTGCAGCAGAAAAAGTCACTTCACCGCCTTCTGTAAAATCAAATCCAAGGGGAATGACCATATTCTCAAATTCGTAATCAGGAAGGGCCTGAATGGCAAATTTTATCCCTTTGTCATCCTCCACCAGCCGGGTATATAAATTGAACCCCGGATCGGCACCAAACTGTCCTGCGTCATAGGCAGGATCCAGTCCCCCGGTCATATTCCTGTTGAAAGCAATCAGTGTTGAGGCCTCCCTGTAATCATTGCCTGCCTTCAGCCGGACAGTCAGCCAGGGTGATGCTGCTGATTTTTTGTGAAAAGGTGAGTCATCTTCCTTTTCATGAATTCTCATGCCCGTGGTGAAACTGATTGCACCAACTTTGTCTTTGGCTTTTACTATGAAACCCTGGCCGGGCTGGATATAATGCTGATTTATTTGATCGATATCCTCGACTACACCGTTTATTACTTTATAACTACTTGATACAGGATCATAAATATAAAGTGCTGCGTAAGATTCATCCAGCTTACCAGTATTTACCTGCAAAAAATTCTGTGTCGAATTT
The DNA here is from genome assembly GCA_007132365.1 of Bacteroidales bacterium. GTDB lineage: Bacteria > Bacteroidota > Bacteroidia > Bacteroidales > PUMT01 > PXAP01. The sequence goes on from SLOS01000272.1 coordinate 5,261, forward strand.
GCACCGTCTCTCACGCCTATTGCAGAGGGAAACGGGTTGCCAACAGCGTTCCATCCGTAAGCTTCACGGAATATTTCAATATCAACATCTGAATGAGCCAGTACTCCGGAAAACAAAAGTTCCCCATCACTACTTCTCCCGGCAAGGTAACCTTTACCCTGTCCCAGATAGCCTTCAGTTGATCC
>SLOS01000244.1 GCA_007132365.1 Bacteroidales bacterium
GACCGGTCCTCCAGAGGCGCCATCTCTGATGGGATTGCCAACCATAGAAAAGCTATCATCGCAACAGAACCTGCAATTATCAGAAATGTAAGCCTCCTCCTGAGGAGAAATTTTTCAAGTGAATTTTTGTAGCGCAGGTTCAGTTTCTGAAAAAACTTTTCGGTCGATTCATAAAATTTTCCGTGTCTTTTTGTTCTCGCCTTTAAAATCTTTGTGGCAAGCATAGGGGTGAACGACAATGCCACGAATGATGAAATCGCCACGGCACCTGCTATTACAATGCTGAACTCCCTGAATAATCTGCCTGTCATTCCTTCCATGAATACGATGGGGAAAAAGACAGCTATCAGGGTAATCGTGGTTGCTATAATGGCAAAAAATATCTCTTTAGAACCTTCCAGGCCTGCCTGGACAGGGTTCATGCCTTTTTCAATCTTGGAATATATGTTCTCCATCATTACAATGGCATCATCAACCACCAGTCCGATTGCAAGAACAATAGCAAGAAGGGTAAGCACGTTTATCGTAAATCCGGCCAGGTACATGATGAAAAATGAACCTACAAGGGATACGGGAATAACAAGAATAGGTATCAAAGTTGTCCGCCAGTCCCTCAAAAAGAAGAATATTACCAGGACAACAAGCAGGAAGGCAATAAATATGGTATTTCTTACTTCCATTATTGACGACCTGATAAACCGCGTGTTGTCAAAACCGATATCAATAATCACATCATCAGGAAGGTCTCTCTCCATCATGGCCAGTCGCCTGTATACCTCATCGGCTATTTCTATATGGTTTGAGCCGGGCTGAGGTACAATTGCCGTACCTACCATTGGAATGTCGTCTCTCTTCATCATGCCCCTAATATCTTCAGGACCCAGTTCCGCACGCCCGATGTCGGAAAAACGCACCACCTGATCGCCGGACTGGTATATGATCATATTGTTGAACTCCTGGGGTGTTGTCATCAGTCCCAGTGTCCGTATAGACAATTCAGTTGTATTTCCCTCAATTCTTCCTGCCGGCAGTTCAACATTTTCACGGTTGATTGCGTTTCTTACATCAAGTGGGGTCAATCCGTAACCTGCCAGTTTTACCGGGTCCAGCCAAAGCCGCATGGCCCATCTTTTTTCACCCCAGATCAATACCGCACTGACACCATCAATGGTCTGCAATTGCTCTTTCAGGGTCAGATCAGCTATCTCTGATAACTCGAGAAGGGAGCGCTCAGCACTCTGGACATTTATGAACATTATGGGGCTGGCATCCGCATCAGCCTTTGCCACTACCGGAGGGTCAGCATCACGAGGCAGAAGTCGCTGGGCCTGTGCTACTTTGTCACGCACGTCATTGGCCGCAGTTTCCATATCCACGCTAAGTTCAAACTCTACGGTAATATTGCTGCTTCCCTGGCGACTTGTACTGGTTAAAGAACGGATACCGGGAACTGCATTGATTGATTGCTCGAGTGGTTCTGTTATCTGGGTCTCTATTACATCAGAGTTGGCTCCGGGATAGGATGCCCTGACGTTTATTATTGGAGGGTCAACGCTGGGGAACTCCCTGACACCCAAAAAAGTCATACCAATTGCACCGAAAAGTAAAATCAGCAATGTGAATACTGTTGACAGAACCGGTCTTTTTATGCTTAGTGATGAAAGGCTCATTATACCATTTTTTTAATGACCGTTTTCCTGAAAATGATAGATTTCAACCGGCAAATTGGGCCTGAGCTGCATCACACCCGAGGTGAGCAGCGTATCCCCAAACTCCAGTCCCCGAACAATCTGTATATGCGACTCGGTCCGCAACCCGGTACTGACATAAATTGGTTGAGCCCGGCCGGACCTGTAAACAAATACCTTTTCACCCTCCATCTCGGGGATTATTGCCTCTGTGGGGACTGCCACGGCATTGTCTGTTTCCGAGAGCTGGAGAGAAATACCGGTAAATCGTCCTGGTTTTAATTCTTCATTGATATTGGGATATAATGCCCTTACGACAACAGTACGGGTTCTGACATCAATTTTGGGTTCTACTGCGTAAACTCGTGCATCGAAAGTGTCTGATATGCCATCAACCCTGAAGCTTATCGGAAAACCGGGCATTATTTCACCCGAGTAACGTTCGGGGACCGAAAATTCGATTTTCAGGGGCTTGTTTTTTACAAGACGGGCAATTTTGGTGTTGGTATTTACATAAGTACCTTCGCTTACATGGCGCAGACCAACAACTCCGTCAAAAGGAGCCCTTAATTCGGTTTCAGATATCCTTGCCTCAACAAGCGCTATATCAGCCTCAATTACCTGAAGCTCTGTAACTACCTGGTCATAGCTCTCCTGGCTGATGGCATCTCTTTCAAGCAAGCTTCTCTGACGGTACTCCCTTTCCTGAATAAGCCGTTTTTGCGCCTCAAGTCTTTGAAGTTGTGCCTGAAGGGGACGGTCATTTATTTTGGCCATCAGTTCTCCTTTCCCGACATGGGTGCCCTCTTCAAAATAAATTTCGACAATTCTGCCGGAAGTTTCAAATGAAAGTTCGGTTTCTTCATCTGACATCAGAGTACCCGTACTGTTTATCATTTCGCTCAGCTTCCGTGGAGTTATGATCATACCCTGAACATTAAGGGCCTGCGGCCCTCTTTGCCGGGCAGGATTTCCACCGCCCGGAGAATTACTGTTACCTGCAAATAGCGGTTTGATCTTTGGATACAGAATAACTCCCACTAGAGCAACAGTGACAAATATGTAAAAAAATACTTTGATCTTTTTTCTGGTTGTCATTTGGTTTTAGGTAATGTGATATAACATAAACTCACTTGTAAATTGTAAATTACATTCTTTGAGTTTAATTTACGGTAAAGGTTTATAATTTTTTTTACGGATAATACAGAAACCACTGGTTGCAAAGGTAACACCTGTCTCGATTATAAACGATCCGTCAAACCTTAATGTTTAGCAAGGGCTCATACCCTTTCAGACCCGACCTGGTCAACACCCTCTTATACAGTTAATTACAGGAAATCAAAATAATCATAAATTTTGTTAAATGGTTGCTGACCATTTGATCATGAATTTTTTTTCGTTTAAGCCGGATACTGTTGCACAGTATGCACATGACATCCACTCAAAGTCCCAGGTTTATTTTACAAGGCCCATTATAATTTTTCTATTCTGTAACCGGCAGAAGTTATCAGTTCAATGATCTCATTGCTGTCAATATTTTCACCTTCAACAGTAAGGATTTTATCCGGGCTGTCCGTATCGACCTCCCATCCGCTGATACGCGACTCCTTGCCGAGGAAAGGCGCGACTGCCGACTTACAGCCATTACAGTTAATATTGGTCTTAAATGCAAATTTCTCCATTGTTCATTTATTTGGGTACATGATAGTAAACAACAATCAGGAAAGCTGGTTCAAAAAATATTGAAATTGTTTGACAGCAATACTGATAACCAAATAAACGGATTGGTTATAAAATATGATTCAGTCCGCGTTTTTATTTTTTAAACTATACAATTCTGATTTAACCCATTGCGCCCATTCCCTGTCGGTTTTGGTTTTATCAAATTTCCGGAATGAGATGGGTTTGCCAATAATAACTTTTATTGATTTGTTTTTTTTTCTGAAAAATTCATACGGCAGGAGGGACAATTCAAGATTTGCTTTTATTCCAAGATATTTTCGCAACAGATAAACAAAATAGAATAGTACTGAATTTCTCCCTGTAAAACAGAATGGTACAATATCACGCTCACATTCAACCGCTTTGGAAATAAAACTTTTGTGCCAGTCGAAATCCTGGATCTTACGGTTTTTTACTCTTGAAACAAGACCGGCAGGAAAATGGGTAATCGGAACATCTGACTTATAAACCCTGTCCAGCTCAATCAGATAGTCCCTGTAATTACTGCCAAAAACATTTACTGCAGCAATCAATGGCCTTAACTGGGGAATAAGCATAAATACATCATTACCGATTGCTTTCAGGGTACCATATCGTTTAGCCACGATACAGGTTAATATTAATCCGTCTGCTATACCATAGGGATGATTTGCCACAAAAAAGCATTTCCTGTTATCCGGCAGATTATCAAGACCTTTTATGTCGACAAGGATGTTTAATTCCGCCAGCACCCCGGGTAAAAAATCAACCCCGGTATTTTCATGGTACTTATCAAGTATCCGGTTAATTTCATCCTGCATGATAATTCTGGCCAGCAGGTTTAATGCAAACCCGGGCAGTCTTTTCAATAATTTTGAATTGCTGTTTTTAACCAGTTCTTTTATGTTGATATATTTATTTGTATAAAGCATATTAATAAATCTGATAACCGACAAATTATATTTTATGGCAATCCACAGGTGTTAAAACCGGTGTAAAGCACATCTGACGAATATAGTTAAATTTCAACTTGCCGGTGTGTATTTTAAGTTGCAAAATTTGACTTCGTCGATTTCACATGCAATAAATTGTTCTTTTATAAATATTAACCTGATGTGAAATTCATCTACATTTGCTTGCGATATTTAAATTTATTTCATAATATTGCACTTCTTAATTGAATAATTATGATTGGATTTTCTGTTAATACCGCTGTAAATCATCATCATCATATTGATGTGGGATAGGTATGCAGAAAAACCGAAAAGATGATTTATAATTTAGGAAAGGTCTGCATGCTGGTTGCAGGCCTTTTTTTTTGACGACAATATAACAATCTATGATAATAAAATGGAAAAATTAAAAATTGCCATTCAGAAATCGGGAAGGTTAAGTGAAAAATCTCTCGATATAATAACGGAGACCGGGATAAGCCTTAGCAATGGTTCGAGAAAGCTTATTTCTCTTTCATCTAATTTTCCTCTTGAAATACTGTATCTCCGGGATGATGATATCCCGCAGTACATTGCAGACGGAGTTGCTGATGCAGGTATAGTTGGAGAAAATGTGCTGGCTGAGTCGGGAGCCGGACTTGAGATACTTGAACGGCTTGGTTTTGCCCGATGCCGGCTATCTCTTGCTGTGAATAAATCGCAGGATTATTCAGACCCGGGGTATTTCGAAGGTAAAAGAATTGCGACCTCTTTTCCCGGTATACTGAAAAAATGGCTGGATGAGAACAATATTAAGGCGGAGATACATGTCATTAACGGTTCGGTTGAAATAGCAACGGGTATAGGGCTTGCAGATGCGATATTCGATATTGTCAGTTCGGGCAGCACCCTTCTCAGCAACGGATTGAAAGAGGTGGAGAAGGTTATGGATTCTGAGGCCGTACTGCTTACTACTCCAGGGATGACCGGCGGAAAAAGGGAGATCATGGATGAGTTCCTTTTCAGGTTGCGTGCTGTGCTTGCTTCAAGGAACAATAAGTATATCTTACTGAATGCCCCCGATGATAATCTGGA
>SLOS01000223.1 GCA_007132365.1 Bacteroidales bacterium
CTATTTTTCATCAGGGCGTAAAACTGAAACTGTTTCATCAAATACAGAAAGGACCCTGAGGCCACTTGCGCCCTGATGGAACCTGTGAATGGCCTCCAGTTCCCTTTTAGCTTCTGATATTTTAACAAGCGGAGCCAACTCTCCGGTCGCGGTGTTCATTACTGAAGAGACAAGGAGAAGGGCATTTTTTGCCTCTTCGTAGGCAAGCATCATCTCCTGCTCAGTATAGTGTTCATCAGACATGACAAATTCCTGCACCTGCCTTTCGAAAAGAAACAGGTAACTCCCGGCCAGCAGTAAAACAGAGGCAGCTATGCCTGAAATGGTGTAAACCAGCCTCCTTCTCCTGCCGCTTGCCAATGCTATTTCTCTTGCAGAGATAGCGGCCATTACTTTCTTATCAAATTTACTGTCGGGTATTTCAACTGATGATGCCTCCTTCAGCGACATAAACATCATCTTGTCGGCTTTCATTTCAGGAGGAACATCATTGCCTGAAAAGAACTGCTTAAGAAGCTCCTCTTCTTCCCTGCCGGCCTTCCCTTCAAAATAATCAGCCAGTATAGATTTTATCTTTTTCAGATCCATTGTCTACCCTTTTTAGGTAAAGTTCCCTTAGCTTTTTCCTTGCTCTTGACAGGTTAACTCTTATAGAGTTTACTGTCATGTCAAGCATTTTTTCGATCTCTTCAAATTCGTAACCCTCAATATCACGCAGGTGCAGTACGGCTTTCTGTTGTTCAGGCAGTTCTTCCATTAGCATCCTGATGTGCCCTGCTGCATCTCTGATTTCAATTCTCCTTTCGGGCCCGACTTCATCTGCTTCAGTGTACATAATGCTTTTTGTCTGCTCCAGTGAAACCGTCCTTCTGGCTTTTATCCTGTCAAGGCAGTAGTTCCTTGTAACAGTCATGGCAAATGCCTCGGGTGAACTGACAGTTTCCATTTTATTCCTGATGTTCCACAGTTTTATGAAGACCTCCTGCACTGCATCCATTGATTCTTCACTGTCATTCAGCAGTGAGTAGGCAAACCGGTACAGTTTGTTTTTCATCGGCAATATCTCCCCCTGAAACCGGTTTGCATCCATTTACTTCCTCTGTGAGCCTTAAAAATGAGTATTACACAAAATAAGCACATTATTACGGTATTGGCCAAATTGTCCGGAGCCTTTTGGTAAAGCTTACCCGGCAACTTCAGGGCTTACTTCTGCATATTCATGAAGTGCTCCATGCCCGGTGCGTTAATGCCCGAGAACGATGCAATCTTTTCCATGTCTATATTTCCCTTTATCCATATCAGCGCGTTGTCACCAACACCACCCACAAGCAGTATCAGTTCTCTTAAAAGTCCGCCCTCTTCCTGGGCAAGCATCAAAACCTGCTGTTCGATACTGTTTACCCGCATCAGTTCTTCATAATCCATGACTGCCAGGTCCTGTAGAGCTTCTTCATAAAAGTTCAGAGAATGGGTCTTTACCAAAGCCCCGGGAGCATGAAGAATATGGACTGAACTGACCGATGATGCAAGCTGTTTCAGGTCTTTGTCACCAGCATCCATTGAGGCCAGGATATTGAACATGCCGGGAGATATCTGAACACTGGTAATTCCTTGTATTCTTCCGTATTTTTCAAATATGCGTTCGGGTGTGCCCTGTTGTGAATAGATTGCCAGTGGCATCGATACCATTGCGATAATTATTGCTATTTTCTTCATTTTTTTCAGTTTAAATTAGTATTCATGTAACTGTTTATGAAACCGGAAAGCCTGGTTATGTTCTCCGGAGGCTTTCGCCTGTAAAATGAAGACGAACATGTGCCAGATTCATTACATCAGTGATTAATGAAATTTTCTGACATACTGTTTTTCGGTAAGGCTACCCGAAGAGTGGCTCCAGAACAGACACAAGAAAACCCGGAATTCTCACAGGTTTCCCTTTATCCCGGTCAATAAAGACAAGTGTGGTGCTTCCCTCGTTAACAAGTTCTTTTTGCTCGTTGTATATCTCGTAGTCAAATACTATCCTTGTTCCGGGCATATTGCGCACTATGGTGCGCACGGTAAGAAGGTCATCGTATCTTGCTGGTTTCCGGTAGCGGCACTCCATAGAGATGACCGGCATGACAATGCCCGCCTCTTCCATTTTGCGGTAGGTAAACCCAAGGTGTCTCATCATCTCTGTACGCCCTGTTTCATAATAGAGTGGGTATATACCATAATACACCACTCCCATCGCATCTGTCTCACCGTATCTTACTCTTATTTGTGTTTCGTGTGAATACATACTATTGCTGTTTATGGAGTGGAGAATCGGTTTCTTTTGTGAAATGGCTGTAAACCATTCGATCGAGCAATGTTGGGGCAATCTTCTTTAATAGTACAGTCAGTCTGCCCTGTGTGGTCAGGACAAGTGTGCGTTTCCTTTTGGCTACTGACTGCACTATTTTTCGTGCAACTTCTTCTGATGTCATCATCTTCTCCTCTGTGCGCGGAGACTCACCTTGCTCCGAACCGTCACCGGCGAGGGCTGCCTTCCTTATGTTTGAGGATGTGAAACCAGGTGCAGCAATGAGTACATGCAAGCCCATCATCATATATTCGATACGCACAGCCTCGAGAAATCCATGCATTGCAAACTTTGATGCAGAATACCCGGTCCTGCCCGGCAATCCCTGGTATCCGGCAATTGATGAAATGCCTGCAACTGTGCCTTTTGTCTCCAGCAGGTAAGGCAGGGCATACCTGGTGCAATAGACAGCTCCCCAGAAATTTACATCCATCAGTCTCTCGAGCACCCGGAAGTCAGTCTCGCCAAAGAGGGCCCTCATAGATAAACCGGCATTGTTAATAAGGATATCGATCCTGCCGGTTTCTGAGTGAGCTGTTTCAATCAGCCGCCTGCAGTCTTCCTCGATCGAAACATCGGTCCTGACAGCCAGGGCGCGGTATCCTTTCTCCTTCATCTCGCCGGCAACACCGGTAATTCTTTCAATGCTCCTGGCAGCCAGGATAACATGGGCACCTTTTGCAGCAAACTCCCACGCACATGCCAGCCCGATACCCGATGATGCCCCTGTGATAATGACTGTTTTGTTTTGCACTTTGGGTTGTTTTTTCTTTGTTAAATATGAACCTGGAATATAAAAACCCAAATTTAGATATTTCTTTTAGATTCATTGCTGATTATGATGGCTGTGAAAAACTATCACTGTATATGGGTCACTATAAGAACATAATACTGCCATCAGGTAAAAATGATGGATAAAAAAAAAGAAAAGCTTTGTGTTAAAAACTAAAGGTGTTATCTTTGCAAACGTTTTTAAAAATGATGATTCAGTAGCTCAGCTGGTAGAGCACATCCCTTTTAAGGATGGGGTCCTGAGTTCGAGCCTCAGCTGAATCACTCAAACAGGCGGGAAAACCCCCGCCTGTTCTGATTCATGGAGGCCATTTGCGATAACGATGTATTAATACGGCGGAATCTGTCGATTCAATATCTGGGAACAGGTAAAATTAACCTTTGTTTCAATCGTTGTTTTCAAGCCTGTATCTGCTTTGAGACCAGTACATGATGAGAATGCCGATTGCCAGGAATGCTGCTGCAAGAGTGAATGTAAAGGTAAACCCTGCCAGTTCGTAAATAAATATCCCCGCCAGGGGCATAAAAAGAGCTCTGATACCGGTAAGCGACAAATGAATTGACTGGTAATCACCTGCTTCATTTCTTTTGCAGAAAAATGAAGATCCTATACTCCATGAAATTGCCATTGTTGATATGAAAACACTGTTGAACAGCACACCGGCAAGAAGCATCAAATATATCTGCAGGCCTAAAAAGTCAATATATACCGGGAAGATGAGTGTAAGAGGGAATGAAAGAAGGTATAAGGCCAGGGAAACGTATGTAAGAGAAGCGAATTTGCGGGGGTCAGTGCCGGCCAGCATCCTTCCGAAAACGGGCAGCAGGAATATGGCAATCAGATTGTAGAAATTCTTGTAAAAAGCCACACTTGAATAATTAAGCCCTATTGCCCTGTCATAAAAGATGGTTATTACCGAGTTGGTGCCCATAAAGGCCAGCCCGTAGAGCATAAAGCCAATCTGGTAGTGCAGGTAGGGCTTGTTTGTTTGGAATATACCGGCAACTCTCCTGATTGCGTCGGAAAAGAGCTTCCTGTCAGCCGGTTCAGGCACAGTTTCATCGACATTCTCAAAAGGTATCGATGTTAAAAGGTATACCGATAGTATTCCAAGCACTGCTATCAGGGGGTAAATATAAACGAATGCGAAGGGGTCATTGTCCAGGAGCAGTCCGAAAAGGAATGTTGAAGCCAAAGTGGTTATTTTTTTTGATGAGGTAGCATAGGAATAAAGCTTACCAAAGTTGGCAGTTGAATAGTTCTGCTTCAGAAGAATATTGATAGATGGGAAAATAAGCGGCGATGCAAGGTAATAGACAAGAAAAATTACCAGGAATATGTAATGATAGATGGAATCTGCGCCCATCTCGTTGATATTACGGGGAAAAAACAGCAGAAACAGCAGTGGAAGTCTTGTTAAAACAGCTGTTGATCGAAGAAGCTTCTGCTTTCTCCTCACTCTCCTAATAAATTCATTTATGAATACCGATACAATCAGGACTGCCATGCTGAACTGGAAAAGCATGCTGACCTGGTATGGAGACCCGTGCAAACTTTTCAGGAACACAAATTCATTAAGAACCAGGATACCACTAATAATCCCTTCCAGAAAGGAATAGGTAAAGTGAAAATAGAAAGTGTTCCTTTCCTTTTTTTCCAGATTTGTCAGAAAATTCATACAGAATGCAAAAATAGGCCGGTAAATTAATATTCAACAATAATTGGGTCATTTTGTTTGAGCTCGGGGTACTGATGTCCCCAACTGCTGAAATATGCCGATTAATGTCTATATTTAGTGGTCAATTCTATGTTTACCGGGTTACTGAACTTTTTAATTCTTGGAAATATGAGCGATAGGAAAAATAAAATAATCGTACCTCTTGATTTTCATGAGCAATCAATGATAGCACTTGAACAGACCAGGGGTATTGCGAGGTTTATGAATGCAGAGGTAATAATACTGTATATAATTGAATCGACCGATATAATTACCTCAATGTTCATGAAAGAGGACCAGCAAAAAAGGATATACTCTGAAGTTGAGAATAAGCTGAACGAACTTGCAGTATCAACCTCGGAGAAATTCGGGCAGCCTGTATCAGTAAGGATTGAAAAGGGCAAGGTTTATGAACAGATTCTCAAAGTTGCTGATGAGGTTAAGGCAAGATTCATCATTATGGGGAAAAATGATGTCGACGATGGATATAAGAAGTTTATCGGCTCCAATACCAGTCACGTTATTACCAATTC
>SLOS01000185.1 GCA_007132365.1 Bacteroidales bacterium
AACAGCTTTTACCTTGCGGGCAGGGAAGATCTTACCATTGAAAGATTTTCGGGGCGGACAAGGAAGAGTGCCAAAGAGCTTCTCAAGGGTACCGGCAATGATCTCCCCTTGATACTTCTTGACCACCAGCCTTACAGGCTGGAAAAGGCCGCAGCGGCAGGAGCTGACCTGCAGCTCTCAGGGCATACGCATCACGGTCAGTTATGGCCGTTCAACTTCATTACCCGGGCTGTATACACTATTAGCAGGGGTTTCGGCGAGGTGGACGGCATGAAGGTTTACGTTTCAAGCGGGATAGGCACCTGGGGACCACCGATGAGACTCGGTAACAGACCGGAGATCGTCAAGATCAGGGTTCATTTTAACAGTTCCCCTGCCTCCTGAATAACCCGGGGGTTTTACGGGTAACCCCCTGGAATTATTGCCACCAGTCAAGACAGGTAAAGGACGGGGAGATGTAATATGATCTCCTCGTCCAATTTTTTATTATATTGTGGTCGAAAAAACCACGACAGATATGAGTAATTCCCGCAGAAGTTTTATTAAAAAAACAGGGATTGCCTCGATGGCCGTTTTGAAAGTAAAACCATAAAAACCTCTTAGCATGGAAAATTCAAGAAGATCATTTATTAAAAAATCAGCCCTTGGTGTTGCAGGTATGGCCATAGGCGGAACAGGCATGAGTGCAAACAGCTACAGCAGAATAATCGGAGCCAGCGACAGGCTTAATGTGGCTATAGTGGGACTGGGACGGAGGCTCGGGGCCTTTACCGAACCCATTGCCATGAAAGAGGCCAACGTGCAACTACTTTACCTCTGCGATGTAATGGCAAGCCAGCGGCTGAATGCTGCCAAAAGATTTGGCGGTGTCATCCATTACAGTCCATCGCTTGAAAATGATGTACGCAGAATATATGACGACAAAAAGGTAGACGCCATTATCGATGCCACACCTGACCACTGGCATGCTCCAGGAACATGCTATGCCGTTCAGGCCGGCAAGCATGTCTATGTTGAAAAGCCCTGCAGCCACAATCCCCGTGAAGGGGAACTGCTGGTTGAATTACAGAAAAAATACGGGAAAGTGATCCAGATGGGCAACCAGCAGCGCTCATCGCCGGAGTCTATTGAGATAGTGAATGAGATCCACAACGGCGCCATAGGAATCCCTTACAAGGCAACTGCGTTTTACAGCAATGCCAGGGGAGAGACGCCTCTGCCTGTAAAAGCGCCAGTCCCCGAGGGACTGGACTGGGATCTTTTCCAGGGTCCGGCACCAAGACAGGAATATATGCATGATACATGGGACTATAACTGGCACTGGTACGGATGGACCTGGGGTACGGCCGAGACAGGAAACAACGCTGTACACGAACTTGATATAGCCCGCTGGGCTTTGCAGGTTGACTTCCCCGAAAGGGTAGAAGTTGCATCGGGCAAATTCCATTTCCCGGATGACGGGTGGACAATGTATGATACCATGGATGCAACCTGGTGGTTCCCGGGCAACAAGATCATAAAATGGGACGGAAAAAGCCGTAACGGCTACAATACTTATGGGGCAGGAAGGGGAACCATAATCTTCGGCTCTGACGGATCTGTGTATGTCGACCGCGGGGGCTACAAGCTTTATGATCGCAGGGGCAACCTTGTGCGCGAACGAAAGGCAGGCGGCGATGAAGCAGGAACTGCACTTGGCGGCGGAGGCAGCATGACTACCATGCATGTTATCAATTTCTTCAATTCCATAAGGGGCAGAGACTCATTAAAGTCGCCTATTGATGAAGGAGTTAAAAGTACACACCTTGGCCACCTGGCAAATATTTCATCGAGGATTGGAAAGGGATTTGATGTAAACGTCCTGACCGGTCAGGCACTTGACCGCGATGCACTTAAACTCTGGAGCCGCGAATATGAACCGGGATGGGAACCTGAAATTTAGGCTCTACATACCGGCAGCCTTCTGAACTGTTAATTCCGGTCAATTATGGGACAAACGCTGCACAGCATCAAATCATACAATAACAATCATGCAGAAAAACTATTTAAAAGCCGCGCTGGTGGCAATTATCATGGCAACAGGCATTGGAACAGGAAATTGCGGGGAACAGGAAATGGGTAACCATACCTGTACCCTTCCGGGTGAATTTATTTATCCCACAGAAGCCCCTGATATCGATCCGGATATATTTAAGCTCCGGAGAAAGAGGCTGGCAGATAGGATGGAAGGGGAGATTGCCATAATATCGGCTGCTACAGGAAATGATTTTATTTACCTTACCGGCTATACCGGCGAAAGGCAGGCTGTTGCAGTGCTTGACCCTGATTCTGACACCCCGTTCACCCTCTTTGTTCTCCCGAGGGAACCGATGTCTACACTATGGGACGGTGAAAGGCCGGGCGTTGAGGGGGCAGTTAAACGTTACGGGGCAGATGCGGCATTCCCGGTTGCTGAGTTGAACGAAAGGTTGTATGCAATGCTTGAAGGCAAAAAATCGGCCTCACTTCATAGTGAAGACAGAATGGTGAAGGAGAGGATAAAAAAACTGAAGGGGTTGTCTGCTGACTTTTCCAATTCCCTCCATACCGACCTTGCCCCCATTTTACATGAGATGAGGGTGATAAAAGATAAGTGGGAAATTGCCCAGCTGGAAAGAGCCATTGCGGTGACCGCCCTGGCTCACAGGAGAGCTTTGCAAACCACATTACCGGGGCAGAAGGAGTATGATGTACAGGCTGAAATTGAATATGTTTTCCGCAAGAACGGTTTGGCACCAGCCTTCTCCTCAATAATCGGTTCAGGGCAAAATGCTGCAATCCTGCACTATCCGCATAATGACCGTACCATGCAGGACGGCGACCTTTTGCTGATTGATGTGGGGGCATCCTGCCGTGGCTATGCAGCAGATGTGACAAGAACCATTCCCGTCAGCGGCAGGTTCAGTAAAGAGCAGCGGGAGCTTTACTCGCTGGTGTTAAAGGCCAACAAGGAGGCAATAAAAAAGATGGTTCCGGGCAACATGATCCTGGACTGCCACCACAGGGCAACCGGAATCATTGTTCGGGGACTTTATGATCTGGGGCTCATTACAGATACCACCTCATGGTGGCAGAAACGGTTCTACATCCAGTACCGTAACAACCACTATATCGGACTGCATGTTCATGACGTGGGCAGCTATGGCGACCTGGACGCGCCCGACCGCGATTCATACATACTCAATCCTGAAATCAGGGGCAGGGAGATCATTCCCGGTATGGTAATGACCATTGAGCCGGGCATCTATCTCCTGGGTGACAGGCTCGATTACCTTCACGAACTTTTCGGCGACAGGGCCACTGCTGAAGAGCTTGACGCTTTCGCGGAAAAGGTGCGCCCGGTATATGAAAAATATGCAGGCATAGGGATCAGGATTGAAGATGATGTTCTGATCACCGCAGACGGGAACAGGGTGCTTTCGGAATATGCACCAAAAACCATTGAAGATATAGAGGCTGCCATGAAAAAATAGGGAGCCTCATTGATTAATGACCTGTACCCGGCGGGTTACTGGTCCTTTACCGGTATTTACCACAATTAGATAAATACCGCTTTGCAGGCCCGAAATATCGATCATGTGATGATCGCTGTTCACAGTCGAATAATACAACACCTGACCCGTATAGTTGAGTATCAGGATATAATTGATCAGCATGTCTGAGTCAACGAAAACTATGCTGCTTGCGGGATTCGGGTAAATGGTCAAATCAGGTTCTTCCCTTTCCCGGTCAGCCGGTCCGGCTGGAAGTCCGGTGACAACCTGCACTCCCTCAAGGCTTATATTGTTGAATGTCACCCTGTTACCATCATCAGCGGCCATGTCCGGGCCATCAAACCTGATACGGATCTTGAACTGCGGGTTGTTGTCTGCTCCGGGAACTTCGGAGAAATCGACTTCATAAAGCAAAAACTGATCATTTAACGTGAGAATCTCATCAGATAAGCCATTAGTGATCCAGTCCCCGCCATCCCCCTCATCAAGAGAGTAATCAATCATCATGAGCTCTGCCGCGCCTTCATCTTTGGCTGCAAACCGGAATAAAACATTTTCATAACCACTCGTTGGCACATTAAAGATCATTACGTTTTCACCCCCGTTGCCGGTAAATGGCTGTCTGACCTGCAATCCACGCATATTGGTATCATCATAGTCAGTAAAATTACCGGCATCAGGCCGGTAATTAATATCAGTGGGTGCATTGCGCCTCTCCATGGATGCTTTTCGCCAGTTGGGATGTTCCTTATTAAAGGGATATCCGTCAAGGGCAGAATGAAAATACAGGGTAGCAGGATTAAAGGCGTAATAGCTCACATCAACAGATTCAAGGGGAGTATCGTTTGGCAGGGAAGTATCAAAAAGCCAGAAGAAGATCAGTTCATTTTCTGATGGCTCTTCTTTTATGAAATGAGCTTTCAGTGAGATATCTTCTTCACCTGTGATATCAAGCAACTTTGAAGAAATATTTTCGGTCCCCTCCCAGTAATCAAAAACAAAGCCTTCGGCCGGTATTGCCTCAATTATAAGGGGGACGCCTTTAAAATAGGTCCCTTCCCACGGATAAACAGGTTCTTTAAGTGAAGGCATTTCTGAATTGATATGAATAGAATTTACCCTTATCTGCCCCTCACCTGATGCTATATTAAGTTTAAGTGAATACTCTCCGTCAAGGTGAAAAAACTCAACTATATGCTCTCGCATGTATTGGTGACGGTTGGCGGCAAAGTCATATAAATACTGTATATGGGTTTCGTACATTTCCGGTTCGGGGCGGTGCCATCTCCTGTAATGATCATACATATGATCATCAATCTGCATCCTGAATGAATCTATCATGTACTCCAGGTAACCGGGATGGAATGCGGTATTGAGCAGATCGGCAAACCTGTTTATGAAGTTATTCCTGAATTCTGAATTCATAAGCAATGCCCTCAGCGGGAAAGTTTGAGCGGGGCCGTTGGGCGCCCATGCCGGTGGCGGTGTAGAAAGGTTAACCGACCATGCACTTATTGAGTCAAGGCCGGTGCAATAAACAAGTCCGTTACGATCATAATTGTTATGGGGCCCAAACAGGAAAGTATCATCCATATCCCAGAACATCCACCTCCATTTACCTCCGGGGGTTTGGGGACGCCAGAACCGCACGTTCTTGCCGGGCTGGTCAGTTCCCATGGCAAATATCTGCAGGATATGGTAATCCCTGAAATCCTCAACATCCATTTGAGCTTGTACCCAGTCCCAATTTTCCGGATCTTCTATACTTTCGTTCTGCAAAAAAGAAATAAGGTTCCGGTAGTGGGAATTGCTCCCGTATTTTGTCTGTCCTGTACCCTCAAGCATATCGATA